>DATNJD010000292.1:0-10324 GCA_035604075.1 Acidimicrobiales bacterium | reverse complement strand
GCCCCCGTCCCGGTGGTGGCGGCGACGACGGGCTCGGGTTCGGTGGCCGGGGCCCACGGCGGATGCGAGGTGACGCCCCCGGGCGGGGCGACGGGCAGAGCGTGGGGCCGTCGTCGGTCCAGGTCCGCGAGTTGCCGATTCAGGTCCTCGACCAGGCTCGCTTCCTCCCCGTGGAACCGGGCCAGACCGAGGGCCAGGGCGAATCGGAATTCCTCGGCGTGGGTGGGGTCGTAGCGAACGCCCGAGACCGTCTGGCGGTCCCTGACGGCGATGGCCGTCCAGGGCGGACGGGCACTGCTGTGGTAACCGATGACGGCGGAATAGTCCCAGGTCCGGGTGTGGAGGCTGCCCGAGAAGACGGCACGTTGATCGGTGACGGTGACCACGCCTGAGTCGATGGGGGTCGGTTCTCCCTCTTCCTCGCCACTTCCCTCGCCCCCGGCCACGTGGAAGAGGAACCCGGAGTTGCCGCCCACGAAGGCGCTGGGCAGGCGTCGGGGTTGGATGAGCTGGACGAAGGGCAGGACGAGCAGGGCGTGTTCCCCCACGAGGAGCTCGAGGGGGAGGGGCCCCCCGTCGGCGTTGGTCGCACCCGCGAAGGTCTCGACCCGGGCGATGAACGACTGCACCCGGACTCGCTGGGTCTGCCATCCGGCTACTTCGGCCGCCTCCCGGCGTGCCCTGGCCTTGTCTCCGAGACCCACTGGTCCTCCCTCGTCGGCCCTGCTCACGCTAACCAAATCCGGCCACGACCGGTCCGCGGCCGCCGGGGCCGGGGAATACCACTGCCGGCAAAGTGGTTGACTTTGCAAACATTCTGCACTACAACTCTTGTAGGAACAAAGTTGCGAGTGCAACGATTTAGGAGGCATCATGACGACAACCACCCCCACCGCGGTCACCCTGACGAGGGAGCACAAAGGCGCCGTGGTGCCGGCACCCGGTGTCTACGACATCGATGCCAAGCACTCGTCGGTCGAGTTCATCGCTCGCCACCTCATGATCTCGAAGGTGCGCGGTCGCTTCGATGACGTGGTCGGCACCATCACCGTGGCCGACGTACCCGAGGAGTCCTCCGTCGAGGTCACGATCGGGGTCGACAGCGTGCGGACGGGCGAGGACCAGCGGGACGCCCACCTGCGCAGTGGAGACTTCTTCGACATCGAGAACCACCCCCGCTGGACATTCAGCAGCACGGCCGTCGCCCGTGAGGGTGACGCCTGGAAGGTCACCGGCGACCTGACGATCCGTGGTGTCACCCGTCCCGTGGTCCTGGACGTCGAGTTCGACGGCGCCAACGTGACCCCGTGGGGCACGACCGCTCTGGGCTTCTCGGCCTCGACCGAGATCGACCGTGAGGAGTGGGGAGTGAACTACAACCAGGTCCTCGAGACCGGGGGCGTCATGGTCGGCAAGAAGATCCGCATCGAGCTCCAGATCGAGGCCGCGGCCCGCCCGGAGAACGCCGCCTGATCGAGCTCCGCTCGGTTTTCTGTTCCGGCAATCGCCTCGGCTCGGGCCGGGGCGATTGCCGTTGGGACCCGCCAACGGTGTGGCCCGACAACGGCTGTGCCCGACCCGTGTGCCCGCCCCCGTGTCTGTCCGCCCCAGTTTTCCGGCGTTGCGCCCGCGCATAGCGCCGGCATGACGGCGAGACTGGACGCATCGGGAGGACGTCGGTGAAGGGTCACAGGGAGGACGAGCGGGCCGTGGGCCGGGCGCGGCGCGCCGCGGTTGCCCGTTCCGCTCACGCCGACTGGACGCCGGCGGCGGACCGACCCGACCCGATTTCCGTGCTGGCCGCCCAGAACCGGGGAAGGATCGCCGAGCTCGTGCCCGTGCGGTGGGGCCGGATGCTCGAGTCACCTTTCGCCTTCCTGCGCGGCGCCGCCCTGGTCATGGCGCGCGACCTCGGGACGACAGCGGTCTCGGGTATCGGTGTCCAAGCGTGCGGGGACGCCCACGTGGCCAACTTCGGGGTCTTCGCCTCCCCCGAACGGAACCTCCTCTTCGATGTCAACGATTTCGACGAGACCCTTCCGGGGCCGTTCGAATGGGACCTCAAACGTCTGGCCACGAGTGCCGTGGTGGCGGCGCGCGCCACCCTCGGTGACGAGCAGGGGGTGAAAGGAGCCCGGGCGGCGGTGCGCTCGTATCGCAGACACATGCACCGCTACGCGGCCATGGGCGTCCTCGACGTCTGGTACGACCGGGTTGCCGCCGACGCCGCCGTGCACGCTCTCGGGGCGGCGCCCGTTCCCTCCATCGAGGCGGCTCTGGCCCAGGCCCGTCGGCATACGTCACTGGCGGCGCTGCCCAAGCTGACGGAGTTGACCGGCACCGGGGGCCGGCGGATCGTCGACCACCCGCCACTCGTCACCCACGACATCGGCGGGAAGGACATCGATGCGTTGGAACCGCTCCTGCGGAGCTACCGGCACTCGCTCGAGGACGATCACCGTGTCCTGCTCGACCGCTTCACGGTCACCGACGTGGCCCGCAAGGTCGTGGGGGTGGGGAGCGTGGGCACGCGCTGTTTCATCGCCCTGCTCACGAGCGACGTGGGTGAACCGCTGTTCTTGCAGGTGAAGGAGGCCGGTCCCTCGGCTCTGGCCGGACACCAGCAGGGTTCTGACGGTGGCGGCGGACAGACGACCCTGCCCGGCCGACAGTCGGCCACCCTGTCCGGCGGTCCCGTGCCCGGACACGGACGCGAAGGGCGCCGCGTCGTGGACGGCCAGCGGCTCATGCAGGCCGCCAGTGACATCTTCCTGGGATCGGCCTCGTGGCGGGGACGCGACTACTACGTGCGGCAGCTACGCGACATGAAGGGCGCCGTCAACGTCGCCGCCCTCGACGCCGACAGCTTCGTCGGCTACCTCGAGGCCTGCGGATGGACCCTGGCCCGGGCCCATGCCCGGTCGGGACCGGCGCCCATGATCGACGGCTACCTCGGGTCCGGTGAGGCGTTCGACCGCGCCGTGACGCGCTTCGCGGTGGCCTATGCCGACCAGACCGAGCGCGATCACGCCCTGCTCGAGGCGGCGGTGCGGTCGGGGCGGATCGAGGCGACGGTCGGCGTGTGACGCCGACGCCTCAGGCGACGGGCGTGGCCAGGGCGTCGACCTCCCGCCGCTCGGCCTCACCGAGGATCCATTCGCCGGCCGCGGCATTGGATTCGACCTGGGCGCGGCTGGTGGCGCCGGCGATGACGGAGGCCACCTCGTCGTGGCTGAGGAGCCAGCAAACGGCCAGTTCCAAGATGGTGTGGCCCGACTGCCGGGCGTTGGCCGTCAACCGTTCGACGACGACGAGTTTTTCGTCCAGAGCGGCGATGCGCTCGGCCGGCATGCCCGACAGACGCGTCCCGGCCGGCGGAGCCTCGCCCCGCTTGTACTTCCCGGTGAGCAGGCCCGAGGCCAGAGGGAAGTAGGGAACGAAGGCCATGGCCAGCCGGCGGCACTCGGCCAGGACCTCGCGTTCGGGCTCCCGTTGGACGAGGCTGTATTCGTTCTGGACGCAGACGAAGCGCGCCGCACCGTCGCGCACGGCCGCCGCCGCCTCTCGCATCTGCGCGGCGGAGAAATTCGAACAGCCGATCTCGCGCACCTTGCCGGCGGTGACGCAGGCGTCGAGCGCCTCCAGGGTGTCGGCGATCGGTGTGTCGGGATCGGGAGCGTGGAGGATGTACAGGTCCACCCGGTCGGTCTGGAGCCGCCGGAGGCTGTCCTCCAGGGCCCGGTGGACGTAGTCCGGCTTGGCCCCGCGTCGTTCCTTGTCCACCTGCATTCCGAACTTGGTGGCGAGCACCACGTCGTCGCGCCGCTTGCCCAGGGCCTCACCGAGGAACTCCTCGCTCTTGGTGCCGCCGTAGATGTCGGCCGTGTCGAAGAACGTGATGCCGTTGTCGAGCGCCGCGTAGACGACGTCGGCGCTCTTGTCGGCGTCGAGGCGACCGCCGAAGTTGTTGCAGCCGAGCCCGACAACCGACACCTCGAGCGATCCGATCTTCCGTGTCCGCATCATGTCCTCCCTGGTGTACTCGACGAGGTGGCCGCATCGGGCCGGACGAAGCTGGTGTTCTCGGTCCACAGCCGGACACTGATCGACTGGCTGGCCGTGGCCAGAAGGGTTCCGTCCTCGGCCCAGAGGTGGGCCAGGCCGTGGCCGAACCCGTTGGCCAGCGCGTGCATGTGGATGTCGCACAGCACCCAGGTGGTCGGCACCAGCCGGACGACGCGCAGGGTGTTGTCGAGACTGCGGCCCATGGTGCGGGCCCCGAGCGGTTGGGACACACCGCCCGACACGTAGTCGCCGATCACGGCCAGGGTGGCGGCCGAGGGCTCGAGGTGTCCCGGTACCCGCGCCCAGAAGGCCGAGTCGGCGCCGCCCGGGCTCCCGTCGAGCTCGCTGAACAGCCGTCCTCGGGCCACCCGGTGCTCCACGCGTTGGAGAACGGTGTCGGCGAACAGGGGCGGGGACTCCTGGAGCGGGCAGTCGTCGGGCGGCGGGACCACGGGCGGCTCGAGCCAGGTGCCCGAGACCTCGAGGTCCCGCAGGCCGAGAGCGGCGTTGACGGTGAGGACCTCCTGATCCCCCAGCCGGCCGATGGCCCGGGCCTGGGTGGTGCCTCCTCCCACGGCGGCCAGGACGACCTCCCAGTCGAGGACGCTGCCGGTCGGTGCGTAGGTGAGGTACTGGGCGGTGGCCCACACCGTCGGTCGTCCCGATGCCGCCTCCATGGCCACGATGCCCGCCGCCAGCCCGCATCCGCCGTAGAGAAAGCGGCCCGGGGTGCACACGGCCGGGGTGACGGGGAGTCGCCAGCGCAACGGATCGGCGGTCGGTTCGAGCCCCAGAAAGTGACGTGCGTCCACGATGGAGCACCCTAACCGGGGTCCACCGAGGCCAGGTCAAAGGGCCGACGGCCGGCCCCGACAGCCGATCCCCACAGCCGATCCCGCGGGGCCGCCACGGTCGGCCCCGTCAGTTGACGGCGCGTTGGCGGCCCTCCCAGTAGGGCAGGCGCAGTTTGTACTTCTGAAGCTTGCCCGTCGCCGTGCGGTCGAGCGCGTCGCGCATCTCGACCGATCTCGGCGCCTTGAAATGGGCCATGCGGGCGCGGCAGTGGTCGATGAGCTCCTCTTCGGTCACGGTGGCGCCGGGGCGAACCACGACCAGTGCCTTCACGGTCTCGCCCCACTTCTCGTCGGGGACGCCGATGACGGCCACCTCGGCGACGTCGGGATGCTGGTAGAGGCAGTCCTCCACCTCGATGGACGAGACGTTCTCGCCCCCGGTGATGATGACGTCCTTCTTGCGGTCCGAGATGACGGTGTAGGGCCCGTCGAGGTAACCGCCGTCACCGGTATGGAACCACCCGCCGTCGAGAGCCGCGGCCGACTCGTCGGGCTGGTGCCAGTAGCCGGCGAAGACATGGTTCGAGCGGGCCAGGACCTCGCCCTCGTCGTCGATGCGGACGCGTACCCCCACGGCCGGTACGCCGGCACGGGCCAAGCGGACCGAACGCTCCGCCGCGTCGAGGCTGTCCCATTCATAGGGGGCGCGATTGACGGTGAGCAGGGGCGCTGTCTCGGTGAGGCCGTAGATCTGGATGAACTCCCAGCCGAGCTCGGTCTCGATCCTCTCGATGGTCTTGGAGGGCGGAGGCGCGCCGGCCACGATCATGCGGACGGTGCCGCGTCCGGGAACGGGCCGGCCGGCGGCCACCCGGTCGGCGGCGGCGCTCAAGATGGCCGCCACCACGGCGGGGGCTCCGCACAGCAGGGTGACGCCCTCGCCGTCCACCCGACGGAGGATCTCCTCGCCGTCGACCTTGCGCAGGACGACGTGGCGGCCGCCCATGGCGGTGACGGCGTAGGGCATGCCCCAACCGTTGCAGTGGAACATGGGCAACGTGTGCAGCAGCACGTCACGATCGGTGACCGTCGTGTGCCAGCCGAAGCTGCCGGCGTTCAGCCAGCAGGTCCGGTGGGTGAGCTCCACGCCCTTGGGCCGGGCCGTGGTACCAGAGGTGTAATTGATGGAGCACGCCGCGTCCTCGTCCCCGGCCCACGGCTTCGGTGGCGCGTCAGGGGAGGCGGGGGCGAAGAGCTCGGTGTCGTCGCGGCCGTCGAGAACGATGCGGATGGGTGCGCTCACGCCCGCCAGCTGCTCGTCCATTTCGGGATCGACCAGGAGGACCTTGGCCTCGGCATGGTCGACGATGTAGCGGACCTCGTCGGTGTTGAGCCGGAAATTGATGGGCACGAGGACGCGGCCGAAGCCGCTCACGCCGAAGTACGAGACGAGGAAGCGTGCCGAGTTGGGGCTCACCAGCGCCACCCGTTCGCCGGGGCCGACGTCCATGGCGTCGAGGGCCGTGGCCATGCCTCGGGCCCGGGCGTGCATGTCGGCGTAGGTGATGGAACCCAGTGATCCCGGCGTGCCGGGCTCGTCGACGATGGCCACCCGGTCGCCGTGGACGACGTCGGCCCGTTCCAGAAAGTCGCCGATCGTGAGCGGCACGTGCATGTGCTCCCCCTGTCCTTGTGCGTCTCTCTTGTGTGCGGCGCCGGTCGATCATCCCAGACGGGCTCCGGGCCTGCGAGATGTCGGTGCCCGACGTCCCCCGGGGCCGTTGCGGGCCGGCTGGTAGGTTCGCGACGTCGAACAGCGCGGAGGTGCGCGATGGCGTCCATCGTTGTCACTGGGGGCGGGATGGCAGGGCTCACGACGGCCATGCTCCTGGCCGACGACGGCCATGAGGTGGTCGTGCTCGAGCGGGATCCGGCCTCCCCGCCGGCGCCCGCCGACGCCTGGGATGCGTGGACGCGCCGGGGGGTGACCCAGTTCCGGCTCGGCCACTTCCTCCAGCCCCGCTTCGCCCGCGAGGCCGAACGGGCCCTGCCCCGGGTGGTCGCCGCCCTCGAGGCGGCCGGCGCCCTGCGGCTGAACGTCCTGGCCGACGCGCCGGCGGAGTTGACCGGGGGCCCCCGGCCCGAGGACGGGACCTTCACCGTCCTCACGGCCCGGCGGCCGTTGGCCGAGTCGGTGGTGGCCGGGTGTGCCGAGATCACCCCCCGGGTGACGGTGCGCCGGGGCGTGGCCGTGGCCGGACTGATGACCGGAGCCGAGGCGCGCGCCGGGGTGCCGCATGTCACCGGCGTGCGGACCGACGCCGGAGAGGAGTTCGCCGCCGATCTGGTGGTCGACGCCGGCGGCCGGCGGTCGGCCCTGCCGCAGTGGTTGGAAGCGATCGGTGGCCGGCGCCCCGTCGAGGAGCTCGAGGACAGCGGTTTCATCTACTACGGGCGGCACTTCCGTTCGGACGACGGGTCGTACCCGGCTGTCATCGCTCCCTTCCTGCAGAACTACGGGAGCATCTCGGTGCTGACCCTGCCGGCCGACAACGGGACGTGGGGGATCGTGATCGTCACCAGTGCCGCCGACGCCCCCCTGCGGGCGCTGCGCGACGTCGACTCCTGGAACGCCGTCGTCGGCAACCTGCCCCTGGCCGCCCATTGGTTGGACGGTGAACCGCTCGAGGACGGCATTCAGATGATGGCCAAGATCGAGGACCGCCACCGCACCTTCGTGGTCGACGGCGCCCCGGTGGTCACCGGCGTGATGGCGGTGGCCGACGCCTGGGCGTGCACGAACCCCTCGCTCGGACGCGGCATCTCCATGGGCATGGTGCACGCCGTGGCGCTGCGCGACACACTGCGCGCCGCCGCTCCCGACGATCCGGCCGCCTTCGCCCTCGCCTGGGGCGAGGCCACCGACACGAGCGTCGAGCCGTGGTACCGGTCGACGGTGGCCTTCGACCGTCACCGGTTGGCCGACATCGACGCCGAGATCAGGGAGGAGGCCTACCGGCCCGACGATCCCGCCTGGGACATCGGCCAGGGTCTGGCCTTCCTGTCCGGCCAGGACCCCGACTGCTTCCGGGCCTTCATGAGCGTGGTGGGCGTGCTCGAGACGCCCGAGCAGGCGTTGGCCCGGCCCGGGGTCTTCGACAAGATCGTCGCCCTGGGAGACGGGTGGCGAGGGGCGCCGACGTTCGGACAGAGCCGCAAGGAGCTGATGGCGATGGTCGCGGGCTGACGATGGTCGCGGGCTGACGATGGTTCCGGGCTGACGATGGTTCCAGGCTGAGAGGACGCAGAACGATGCGCGTCGAGGTGAACGGGGTCGGGATCGAGTACGAGGTGACGGGGGAGGGCCGGCCCGTGGTGCTGCTCCACGGCTTCCCCGACTCGGGCCGGCTGTGGCGGCTGCAGGTGCCCGCCCTGGTGGACGCCGGCTTCCAGGTGATCGTGCCCGACCTGCGGGGCTACGGCGGTTCGGACCAACCGAAGGAGGTGGAGGCGTACTCCTTGCCGCTGCTGGCCGGAGACGTGCTCGGCGTGCTCGACCACCTGGGGGTGCGACGGGCCCACGTCGTCGGCCACGACTGGGGCGCGGCGCTCGCCTGGGTCATGGGCTCGCTCGTGCCCGACCGGGTCGACCACCTCGTCACGCTCTCCGTCGGCCATCCGTCTTCGTTTGCCGACGCGGGGCTCGAACAGCGGGAGAAGTCGTGGTACATGCTGCTGTTCCAATTCGAGGGCATTGCCGAGCAGTGGCTCTCCGCCGACGACTGGGCCAACTTCCGGTCGTGGGCCGGCCACCCCGACACCGGAGGTGTCATCGCCGACCTCGAGCGGACGGGGTCACTCACCCCTGGTCTCAACTGGTACCGGGCCAACGTGCCGCCCGAGGCGCTCCTCGGGCCACCGCCCGAGCTGCCGCCGGTGACGGCGCCCACGATGGGGGTGTGGGGGGCGGGCGACTTCGCCCTCACCGAGGCCCAGATGACGGGATCGGCCGCCCACGTGAGCGGGCCGTGGCGCTACGAGCGGGTCGACGGCGTGGCCCACTGGATGCAGCTCGAGGCCCCGGACGTGGTGAACGCGCTGCTGATCGACTTCCTGCCCCGCTAGGCCGCCGCTATACAGTGCTTGAAGTTTGGGGTCAGTCCTTGAATTCCGGGGGCCGCTTCTCCTTGCGGGCGCGGACGGCCTCCTCGAAGTTCTGGGTCGTGATGCGGACGAAGAGCTGGGCCTGGCCCTCGGCCTCCATGTGGCCCTGCAGGCTTCCCGCTTCGAAGCTGCTCCACAGCAGGCGCTTGGTGAGCTCGATGCCGGGGCGGCTGAACGACGAGATACGGCCGGCCAACTCGTAGCAGGCGTCGAGCAGGTCGGCACCGGGGACCACTCGGGAGACGAGCCCGATCCGGTCGGCTTCGGCGGCGTCGACGTCGCGGCCGGTCAACATGATCTCGAAGGCGCGCGAGGAGCCGATGGCGCGTGGCAGCAGGAAGCTCAGTCCGAGCTCGGTCGAGGTGAGGCCGTTGTTGATCCCGGCCGCCCGGAAGTAGGCCGTCTCCGACGCGACGCGGATGTCGGTGGCCAGGCTGAGGCAGAAGCCGCCGCCGATGGCGGCGCCGTTGATGGCACCGATCACCGGTTGGTGCATCCGCCGCAGCGTCATGATGACGTCGTCGAGAAGCCCCATGGCCCGCAGCGCGATGGTGGGGACGGTGAGGCCGGCGATGTGGGGGATGATGCCGGCGTCCTCCTGGTCGGCACCCGAGCAGAAGCCGTGGCCGGCGCCGGTGAGGACGACCACCCGGGTGTCGTTGTCGACGCTCACCTTCTCGAGGGCTTCGCGCAGCGGGATCATGACGTCGAAGGCCATGGCGTTCATCCGCTCGGGCCGGTTCAAGGTGATGAGGGTGACGCCGGGACGGGGCGCGTCGACGAGGACGAAGGACATGGCAGCGGATGTTGTCAGAGGCGCGTGCCCTCGGACGAACCGAGGAGGCGGAAGGTGTTCACGTAGATGATCTGCGCCCCGGCCGCCGCCCAGTCGGCCCACTCCTTGAATTCCGGTGTCCGGTAGCCGCCCAGGCGGACCCGGAGGTTCTCGGCCATCGTCTGGTAGGTGGCCTCGGGGTCGTCGGAGTCCATCTCGTAGAAGTGCATGTACCGGGGATCGCCGTCGGCGACGTTCTCGTAGGGGGTGATCTGGGTGTAGCCGGGGACGGCGGCCTCGGCGATGGTGCGGATGTGGATGAAGTCGGCCCAGTCCCGCAGCGGCTGGGCGGCGGCGGCGGTGACGGGGCTGATCCAGACCACGAGCAGACCGGTCGTCGGCCGGCCCGTCAGGATGCCCTGGCTGGGCCGGGGATAGCGACGGAAATGCCGGGCCGTCGTGGCGGGCAGGGCCGCCGGGGCGGCGAAGCGGTCGTCGGTCTCGGCCACGCCGAGAAGGGTGCCGT
>DATNJD010000291.1:0-7236 GCA_035604075.1 Acidimicrobiales bacterium | reverse complement strand
AGGCCGGCCGGCGCAGTGGGCCGGAACGGCCCTGCTCAGTGCGCCGGAACGGCCCTGCTCAGTGCGCCGGAACGGCGACGCGGAGCTCTTCGGTCGCCTGTTCGGGGGCGACGATGTTGATGAGGACCCCGGTGCCCATCTCGAATCCGGCCTGGGTGGTGAGCTTGGGCCAGATGTGGACGTGCCAGTGGTAGGGCTCCGGCGCGCGGTAGGGGGCGGAGTGGAAGACCAGGTTGTAGGCGACGTCGCCGCAACGCTCGCGCAGCTGGGCCAGGACCGTGCGCAGTGACCGGCCCACGGCCACGAGGTCGGCGGGGCTGGCGCGGTGGAGATGCGGGTCGTGGTTGCGGGGGATGACGAGCATCTCGAAGGGGGTGCCGCTCCAGAAGGGGCAGATGACGAGAACGCGGTCGTCGGCATAGACGACGCGGTAGCCGGCGTCCTCCTCGGCGTCGACGGTGGTGCACAGGAGGCAGCGGCCGGCGAATCGGGCGAATCCGGCTTGCTCCTCGGCCAGCTCGCGCGGGACGAAGGACATGCCGAGAAGTTGGCCGTGGGGATGCTCGATCGACGCGCCGGCCTCGCGGCCGGCGTTCACGATGGCCTGGCTGTAGCGCAGACCCGGGACGTTCGAATGCTCTTCGATGCGGTCGCGGATGGCGGCCATGACGAGACCCGCCTGCTCGTCGGAGATGCGGTCCCAGCCGTGGGCGTGTTCGGGGGAGAGGACGAGGACCTCGTGGATGCCGCCCGCCGTGGCCTGGGTGTAGACGGGCCCGCGGTGCTCGACGACGAAGGGGTGGTCGCCGGAGAAGGCCGGGTAGAGGTTGGGGACGACCCGGACCAACCAGGAGCCGCTCGATCCGTAGGTCTCGAGGGCCGGGGCGGTGGAGCCCTCGTTGCCGACGCAGAAGGGACAGGGCCGGCTGGTGTCGGCCTGGACGGGGGCTGTCCGGGGCGCGAATCCGGCCGGTCGCTCGGCCCGGTCGATGGAGACCACCACCCACCGTCCGGTGAGCGGGTCCAGGCGAAGCTGATTCATCTCGGGGCCCCCCACATCACTGCGTGCGTCGCGAGGCTCTTGTGACCGAATGTGGCGTTATCGCTCATCAGTGGCTTTCCGGGTCCTCCGTTGTGTCGAGTCCGCATCGCATACCTCCACGCTAGCCGTCGGACCGCTTCGACCGACACATGTCCCTGAGTTGTGTCTCGGCTGACGTGTGGGCTCGTGGAAGTGCTGATGGGCTGGTTGTCTCCATGTTGTGACAAGTGCAGCGGTGGGTGGTCGAATCGGGAGGACCGCCCCGCACCGTGGTCGACGCCGATGGGCACTCTCGGCCATTGTGCGACACGCGGCCGGCCACTTGGCGCCGGGCCGCCCTGGGGGGCGACGATGGCGTCCGTGACGTATCCCGCCGGTCCGGCCGTGGTCCACTCCGTCCCCACCGGCGCCGGCTACAGCGTGCTGCTGCTGCTCCACGTGGGCTGTGCCGTGATCGGCTTCGGGGCGGTGGCGGTGACGGGGGTGCAGGCCCGCCGGGCCCGTCGGGGGCCCGAGGGTCCGGGGGCCGACGGGGTGAGGCGCTACTTCCGGCCCGGGGTCAACTGGGCCGCCCGGGCCCTCTACGGGGTGCCCGTCTTCGGTTTCGCCCTGGTCTCGGCCAGCGCCGGGGCGTTCTCGAGCGGCGACGGGTTCGTCGTGATCGGGCTCGGCCTGTGGGCCCTGTCGGCGGTGGCGGCCGAGGTGGTGCTGTGGCCGGGAGAACGCCGGATCCAGACTGTCGTGTCCGGCGGCTGGGAGGCGTCGGCGTCCGACGAACGTTTCGACTCGCAGTGCCGGCGGGTGAGCGGGGCCGCCACCGCCCTCTCGTTGGTTTTCCTGGCCGCCTTCGTCGTGATGGTGGGCAAGCCGTGAGTGAGCGGGGATGGGTCGGCCGCCGACCGGCATAGCCTGAGGTGATGGCAGGGTCCCTGGTCAACGCGGTGTACCTCGACCACGCCGCGACGACGCCCATGCGGCCCGAGGCCGTGGCCGCGATGCTTCCCTTTCTGACCGAGCGCTTCGGGAATCCCTCGGGCGACCATGCCGTGGCCCGGGCGGCCCGGCGGGCTCTCGACGACGCACGCGACAGCGTGGCCGGCCATCTCGGGTGTGAACCGGACGAAGTGGTCTTCACCGGCAGCGGAACGGAGGCGGACAACGTGGCCGTCCTCGGCGCGCACGGCGCCGTCGGGGGCGACGTCTTGTGCTCGGCCGTGGAGCACCACGCCGTCCTGCTCGCCTGCCGGTCGCTCGGAGGCCGCACCATCCCCGTCGACCCGACCGGCGTGATCGATCTCGACGCCCTGGCCGAGGCGCTGCACCCGGGCGTCGGTGTGGTGTCGGTGATGCTCGTCAACAACGAGGTGGGCACCATCCAACCCCTGGCCCGGGTGGCGGCGCTCGTGCGCGAGCGCGCCCCGGGGGCCGTCGTGCACACCGATGCCGTGGCCGCCGTGCCCTGGCTCGACGTGGCGGAGGCGACGCCGTCGGCCGATCTGGTGTCGGTGAGCGCCCACAAATTCGGCGGGCCCAAAGGGGTGGGCGTCCTGGTGGTGCGGCGCGGCACGCCGCTTCATCCGGTGCTGTACGGCGGCGCCCAGGAACACGGCCGACGGCCCGGGACCCACGACGTCGCCGGCATCGTCGGCACGGCGGCGGCGTTGACGGCGGCGATGGCGGCCCGGTCGACCGAGGTCCCCCGGGTGCGCGCCCTGCGGGACCGGCTGGCCGACGGTCTGGTGGGGCTGGAGGGCGTCGAGGAGACGGGGGCCGGCGCCGGGCCGGTCGGCTCGGGCGACCGCCGGGGCAAGGTGGCCGGAAGTTGTCATGTCCTTGTCGGCGGCGTCGACCAGGAGGAGCTGCTTCTGTTGGCCGACGACGCCGGGATCTGCGCGTCGGCCGGTGCCGCCTGTGCCAGTGGGGCCCTCGAGCCGAGCCACGTGCTGCTCGCCCTGGGGCTCTCGTCCGCCGAGGCCCGTGGTGCGGTGCGGTTCTCGCTCGGGCCGACCACCACCGAAGCCGATGTCGACACCGCCCTGGCCGTGATCGCGAAGGTGGTCGAGCAGCTCCGCCGGTGACGTCCTCGCCGCCCCCTACGCTGGTGGGCCGTGCGTGTTTTGGTGGCGATGTCCGGTGGTGTCGACTCCTCGGTGGCGGCGTCGATGCTGGCTGAGTCCGGTCACGAGGTGGTCGGCGCCACCTTGAAGCTGTGGGGCGGCGACTCCGACACGGGCTGCTGCTCGGTGGCCGATGTCGACGACGCCCGGCGGGTGGCCGACCAGATCGGCGTGGCCCACCACGTGTTCAACTTCACCGATGTCTTCGACGCGTCGGTGGTGGCCCCGTACGTGGCGGACCACGGGGCGGGGCGGACCCCGAATCCGTGCATCGAGTGCAACCGGCACCTGAAGTTCGGGACCCTGCTCGAGCGGGCCCGGCGGCTCGGCTTCGACGCCCTGGCCACGGGCCACCATGCCCAGGTGGACGGCGGGGCGGAACGCTTCCGGCTGCGGCGGGGCACCGACCGGGCCAAGGACCAGTCCTACGTGTTGTCGATGCTCGGCCAGTCCCAACTGGCGCAGGTGCTGTTGCCCGTGGGTACGTTGACCAAGACGCAGGTGCGGGCCCACGCCGCCCAGAGGGGACTGCGGACGGCGGACAAGGCCGACAGCCAGGACGTCTGTTTCATTCGATCGACCGAGGGCCGACGCGGGTTCCTGGGCGGGCGCCTCGCCCTGCACGGCGGCGAGATCGTCGACGCCGACAGCGGCGAGGTGGTCGGCACCGTGCCCGCCGTGGAGCTGGTCACCGTCGGGCAGCGGCGGGGGCTCGGCGTGGCCGTGGATGGGCGCCGGCTCTACGCCCTGGACGTCGACGTGGAGCGGCGGCGGGTGCTCGTGGGACGGGCCGAGAAGGCCTTCACGCAGACGGTGGCGGTGTGCCGGCCGACGTGGGTGGACAGACCCCTGCCCGTGGGGGCGTGTGTGGTGGCGCAGACGAGCGCCCACGGGCGTGCCGCCCCGGGCCGGTGGCTCGGCCACGCCGTGGCCTTCGACGAGGCCGTGGCGCTGGTGGCGCCGGGACAGACGGTGGCGCTCTACGACGGGACCGACGGCGACTGCGTGGTGGGCTCCGCCACCGCCGCGTAGAGGCCGGTACGCTCCCGCGGCAGTGAGCACCACGGACCCGTCCCCCGACGCATCGAAGGATCCGACAGAACGCGTCGAGGAGCTGCGGGCCCAGATCGCATATCACAACCAGAAGTACCACCAGGAGGACGCGCCGGAGATCGCCGACGCCGACTTCGACGCCCTCATGCGCGCCCTGCGGGCCATCGAGGAGGAACGTCCGGACCTGGTCACCGCCGACTCGCCCACCCAGCAGGTGGGGGCGGAGCCGTCCGTGCTCTTCGCCTCGGTGGCCCACCGGGTCCCCATGATGAGCCTGGACAACGCCTTCGATCTCGACGAGCTGCAGGCCTGGGTGGACCGGATCGCCCGCATCGACCCGGCGGTGGTGGGGGCGGACTTCCAGTGTGAGCTGAAGATCGACGGGCTGGCCATGTCGCTCACCTACGAGGAGGGGCGTTTCGTCCAGGCCGCCACGCGCGGCGACGGGACGACGGGAGAGGACGTGACCCACAACGTGGCCACGATCCGCTCCATCCCCCACACGTTGAAGTGGCCGAAGCGTCGCGGGCCCGTGCCCACGGTGATCGAGGTGCGCGGCGAGGTCTACATACCGGTGACGGCTTTCGAGGAGCTGAACCGGCGCCAGCTCGAGGCCGGGTTGAAGACCTTCGCCAATCCCCGGAACTCGGCCGCCGGATCGCTGCGGCAGAAGGACGCGTCGGTGACGGCGACACGGGACCTGTCGATGTGGGCCTACCAGGTGGGCGCGCTCGAGGGCGGACCCGAGCTGCGCAGCCAGAGCGACGCCCTGTCGTTGTTGCGCGACTGCGGGTTGCCGGTGAACCCCGAGATCACGGTGGTGCACGGCGTGGACGAGGTCTTCGCCTTCTGCGCCCACTGGCGCGAGCACCGGCACGATCTCGACTACGAGATCGACGGCGTGGTGGTGAAGGTCGACGACCTCGACCTGCAGCGACGGCTCGGCGCCACCTCCCACGCGCCGCGGTGGGCCATCGCCTTCAAATTCCCGCCCGAGGAGCGGACGACGACCTTGCTGCGGATCATGGTGTCGATCGGCCGGACGGGCCGGGCCACCCCCTTCGCCGTGCTCGAGCCCGTCTTCGTGGGGGGATCGACGGTGGGCCTCGCCACCCTGCACAACGAGGACCAGGTCCGGTTGAAAGACGTCCGTCCCGGCGACACGGTGGTCGTGCGCAAAGCGGGCGACGTGATCCCCGAGGTCGTCGGACCCGTCCTCTCGGCCCGCAAGCGCAGCTCCCGTCCGTGGCACTTCCCGAAGACGTGTCCGAGTTGTGGAGAGGCTCTCGTCCGGCTCCCAGGGGAGAGTGACACCTTCTGCACGAACATCGAGTGCCCGGCCCAACGGGTGCAACGGATCGTGCACTTCGCCTCCCGGGGGGCGATGGACATCGAGGGACTGGGAGAGAAGCGCGTGGTGCAGATCGTCGAGGCCGGCCTCGTGACCGACCCGGGCGACATCTACGCCCTGGAGGCGCCGGCCCTCCTGTCCATCGAGCGGATGGGCGCGTTGTCGGTGGACAACCTGCTGCGGGGGATCGAGGCGTCGAAGGGTCGCCCCTTGAGCCGGGTGCTCGTCGGCCTCGGCATCCGCCACCTGGGCCCCACCGGCAGCAGGGCGCTCGCCCGCGCCTACGGCACCCTCGACGCCATCGTCGGCGTGGCCGTCGAGGAGCTCGCCGCCGTGGAGGGCATCGGGTCCGTCATCGCCGAGAGCGTCGTCGACTTCCTGTCGTCGCCCGGCAACCGGCTCGTGCTCGACAAGCTCCGCCGGGCCCGTCTCTCGCTCGAGGAACCCGGCGGCGCCACCGCGGGACCGCCGATGGCGGGCGCGGGCGCCGGTCCGGCGGCGGCGGGAGCCGACGCCACGGTCCTGGCCGGCAAGTCGATCGTCGTGACCGGCACCCTCGAGAGCCACACCCGCGAGGAGGCCGAGGAGGCGATCCTCGAGCGGGGGGGGAAGTCACCGGGGAGCGTGTCGGCCAAGACCTGGGCCGTGGTGCTCGGAACGGAGCCGGGAGCGGCCAAGCTGCGCAAGGCCGAGGAGCTCGGGATCCCGATCGTCGACGGGGCGCGCTTCGAGGAGCTGCTGACTACCGGGGAGATCCCCTCCTAAACTCTCTTTGACCTGGGCTTTCTCAGCTGGACGGGCCCCGGTCACCACGATGGGTGGCCGTCCACCGACGCGGCCTCCACCGTCTGTAGCCTGGGCACGGACCCATGGCGACCACCACCGAATCCATCGGGCGGGTCCTGGCGCGCCGCTACCGGATCGAATCCGCCCTCGGCCGCGGGACCTCCGCGACCGTCTACGCAGCCTGGGACGTCGTCCTACAACGCCGGGTGGCGGTCAAGGTGCTGCACCCCGGCCTGGCCGACGACGGCGGGTTCCTGCGGCGGTTCCGCTACGAAGCCCAGTCGGCGGCGGCCCTCGCCCACCCCCACATCCTGTCCGTCTATGACTGGGGCGAGGACGGGCGGGGGCCGTTCCTCGTTCTCGAGTACCTGGGCGGCGGGTCGCTGCGGGATCTGCTCGACAACGGCCGGCGCGTCTCGGTGGCGCAGGCCGCGGCGATCGGGGTGCAGGCGGCCGAAGGGCTCGCCTACGCGCACGGACGGGGATTCGTCCATCGTGACGTGAAGCCGGCCAACCTCGTCTTCGACGAGGACGGCCGCTTGCGGATCGCCGATTTCGGCCTGGCCCGGGCCCTGGCCGAAGCGGCCATGACCGAACCGGACGGGGCCACCGTGGGGACGGCCCGCTATGCCGCGCCCGAGCAGGCCCTCGGGCGCGCCGTCGACGGTCGTTCCGACGTGTACGCGCTGGCGCTCGTGCTCTACGAAGCGGTGACCGGTGTGGTCCCCTTCACCGCCGACACCACCGCCGCCACCTTGATGGCCCGGATCGACGCGCCCCTCCCCGCCCACGACGCGCTCGGAGCCCTGGGTGCCGTTCTCGACGACGCCGCGGCGCCGGCCATCGCCGACCGTCTCGACGCCGCCGGACTGGCCCGCCGTCTGGCC
>DATNJD010000290.1:0-4379 GCA_035604075.1 Acidimicrobiales bacterium | reverse complement strand
CGACCGGTGGTGGGAGGGATGGCGCCGGCGGGGATGGCGCAACAGCGCCGGGAAGCCGGTGGCCAACCGAGACCTGTGGGAGCCGCTGCTCGCACTGGCGCTCGATCCGGGCCGGTCCGTGCGGTTCGGCTGGGTGAAGGGCCATTCGGGCGACGCCATGAACGACCGGGTCGACCTGCTCGCCACCGAGGCGGCCGCCAGCCAGAAGGGGGAGTCGGGCGAGCTGTTCGCCGGCTGACTCTGCCGGCTGACTTGGGCGGCCCCGGCGGCGGCCCGTAGCATGCGGCGCATGGAGCTCACAGGATCGTCGGCGGTAATCACGGGGGGTGCGTCGGGTCTCGGGGCCGGGACGGCACGGACACTGACCGGGCTCGGGGTGCGGTGCACGATCTTCGACCGCAACGAGGACGGGGCCAAGCAGCTGGCCGGCGAGATCGGCGCCAACTACGTGGCCGGGGACGTGACCGACGCCGAGGACTGCCGGCGGGCGGTGAACCAGGCGGCCGAGGGCGGCAGTCTGCGGATCGCCGTCAATTGCGCCGGCACCGGTTGGGTCGGTCGGGTGATCAACCGGGACAACACCCCGCACGACCCCGAGCCCTTCAAGTTCATCCAGCAGCTGAACGTGCTCGGCACCTTCCATGTGATGACGATCGCGGCGTCGGTGATGGCCGGGACCGAGCCCCTGGCCGACGGCGAGCGCGGGGTGATCGTGAACACGGCGTCGGTGGCCGCCTTCGACGGCCAGGTCGGGCAGCTGGCCTACTCGGCGTCCAAGGGCGCGGTGGTCGGCATGACGCTGCCGGCGGCGCGTGACCTCGCCCCGGTCGGGATCAGGGTGGTGACGATCGCCCCCGGACTCTTCGACACGCCGTTGCTCGGCATGCTGCCCGACGAGCAGCGCGAGGCACTCGCCCAGTCTGTGCTGTTCCCGAAGAAGCTCGGCCAGCCCCTGCAGTACGGGGCCCTCGTCGCCCACATCGCCCAGAACAGCTACCTGAACGGTGAGGTCATCCGGCTCGACGGCGGCATCCGCATGCCGCCCAAATGAACGTGCCCAAATGAAGTATGTGGAGGTGGCCGGGGCCCGGATGTCGGCGATCGGGCTCGGCACGTGGCAGTTCGGCTCGCGGGAGTGGGGCTACGGAAGTGCGTACGCCGAGCGCGACGCCATCGAGATCGTGCACCGGGCCCTCGATCTGGGGATCACGACCTTCGACACGGCCGAGATCTACGCCTTCGGCCGGTCCGAGCGGATCCTCGGACGGGCCCTGGCGGGCCGGCGCGACGACGCCTTTCTGGCCAGCAAGATCCTGCCCGTCCTCCCCCTCGCTCCGGTGGTCGTGCAGCGGGCCCGGGGCAGCCTGCGGCGGCTCGGGGTGACGAGCATGGATCTCTACCAGCTCCACCAGCCCAATCCGGTGGTGCCCCTGTCGTCGACGATGGCCGGATTCAGGCAGCTGCTCGACGAGGGCGCGATCAGATACGCCGGGGTCTCGAACTATGCGCTCGCCCGGTGGCAGGCGGCCGAGCAGGCACTGGGCCGACCGGTGTTGTCCAACCAGGTGCCGTTCAATCTGGTGGACCGCAGGCCCGAACGGGATCTGCTGCCGTGGGCGCAGGCGAACGACCGGTTGATCATCGCCTACAGCCCGCTGGCCCAGGGTCTGCTGTCGGGCCGCTACGACGCCGGGCACCGACCGTCGGGGATGGTCCGGGTGAACTCGCCCGCCTTCCTGCCCGAGAACCTCCGGCTGGCCGAGCCGTTGATCGACGTCGTCCGGAAGGTGGCCGCCGGTCACGGTGCGACACCGTCCCAGGTGGCGCTGGCCTGGTTGATCCGGCGGCCTCATGTGGTGGTGATCCCCGGGGCCAGCTCGGTCGCCCAGGTGGAGGCCAACGCGGCGGCCGCCGATCTCGAGCTGAGCGACGAGGAGGACGAGATGTTGTGCCGGGCGTCCGACGAATTCCATCCACGGGGTCTGCGCGACGTCTGGCCCGAGTTGGCGCGGCAGCGGTTCGCCTCCGTCGCCGGGCGGTGGAAGGGCGGCGGCACGGCCGGCTCGCGGGCCGCCGCATCCTGACGGGCGACCTCCCCGAAGATGCGGTACTTCACCGTCGAGGAGGCCCGGGCCTATCTGCCGCGGCTGCGGCGGATCCTGTCTCTGTTGCGGCGGTCGGCGGCGCTCAGCATGAAGGCGGGGACGAACGGTCACGCCGCGGTGCGGACGAAGGCGACGGCCGACGACGCGCCGCTCGACATCGACCCGGAGCAGGCTCTGGCCGAGCTCGAGGAACAGGGGATCGTGCTCCGCGACCCGGTGGTGGGCCTGGTCGATTTCCCCTGCCTGCATCCGAGCGGCACGGTGGTGCAGCTGTGCTGGCAGCTGGGAGAGGACGATCTCGGCTGGTGGCACCTTCCCGACGCCGGCTTCGCCAACCGGCGGCCGCTGCCGCTGCCGCCCGAGTTGTAGCCGGGGTCGGAGAGGGTCACTCGGCTGGGGTGGCCCCGGTAGGCTGACCCGCAGATCGCAGAGTCTGGGTGGGCTCGCCCACGAGAGCACGAGAGCCCACGGGAGGTGGTGAGAACGACCGGCAGGACGGAGTTCGACGTCGTCGTGATCGGGGGCGGTCCGGCCGGCTATGCCACCGCCCTGTACGGCGCGTCGGCCGGTTTGTCGGTGGCCGTCGTCGAGATGGACAAGATGGGCGGGACCTGCCTGCACCGCGGCTGCATCCCGGCCAAGGAATTCCTCGAGACGGCGTCGGTGCTGCGGACGGTGTCGGGGTCCAAGGAATTCGGCGTCGAGAGCGGGCAGCCGGTGCTCGACTTCTCGGTGAGCCAGGGCCGGAAGCAGAAGGTGGTCGACACCCTCTTCAAGGGCCTGGTGGGGCTGATGAAGGGTCGGGGGATCGAGTCGTTCAGCGGAACCGGTCAACTTCTCGCCGACCGTCGGGTCCGGGTGACGGGCGGCGACGAGACGGTGGAGCTGTCGGGCCGCAACGTCGTGCTGGCGTCGGGTTCGGTGCCGCGGACGATCCCGGGCTTCGAGGTCGACGGTCAGGTGGTGCTCACCTCCGACGAGGTGCTCTCGCTGGAGAAGGAGCCGGCGTCGGTGGCCATCATCGGCGGTGGTGCGATCGGTTGCGAGTTCGCCTCGATGTTCAGCGACCTCGGCAGCCAGGTGACGGTGCTCGAGGCACTCCCGTCGCTCCTCACGGGCTGCGATGACGACGTCATCGCCGTGGTGGCGCGATCGTTCCGCAAGCGGGGCGTCGACGTGCACACCGGTGTGAAGGTGACCGGTCACAGTCCGAACGGCAACGGGACGACGGTCTCCTTCGGAGACGGGGAGTCGGTGACCGTCGACGCGGTCATTCTCTCGGTCGGTCGTCGTCCGTTGACCGAGGGTCTGTTGGCCGAGGGGACCGGCGTCGTGGTGGACGAGCGCGGATTCGTGAAGGTCGACGAGTACATGCGGACAGGCGTCGACGGGGTCTGGGCGGCCGGTGACGTGGTCGACACCCCCCAGCTCGCCCATGTCGGCTTCGCCGAGGGGATCCTCGCGATCAAAGGGATGCTCGGTGAGCGGGCGTTCCCGGTCGAGTATTCCCGTGTGCCCTGGTGCATCTACTGCCATCCCGAGGTGGCGTTCGTCGGGCTGAGCGAAGCCCAGGCCACGGCCGCCGGTCTCGACGTGGTGGTGAAGAAGGACCCGTTCGGCGGGAACAGCCGGGCCCGGATCGTGGGGGAGACCGACGGTCTGGTGAAGGTGATCTGCGAACGGGCGGCCGACGGCCGGGCCGGCAGGATCCTCGGCGTCCATATGGTCGGGCCCTGGGTGACCGAGCAGCTGGGTCAGGGGTATCTGGCGGTGAACTGGGAGGCGACACCCGATGACGTCGCCCAATTCATACAGCCGCACCCGACATTGTCCGAATCCTTCGGGGAGACCGTGATGGCCCTGACGGGCAGGGGGTTGCACCTTGGCTGATGTGGTGATGCCGCAACTCGGCGAGACGGTGACCGAGGGCACGGTGACGAAGTGGTTGAAGGCGGTCGGGGAGACGATCGAGCGCGACGAACCGCTCTTCGAGGTCTCGACCGACAAGGTCGACTCCGAGGTGCCGTCGCCCGCCGGCGGCGTCCTCTCCGAGATCCGGGTGCCCGAGGGCGACACCGTCGATGTGGGGACCGTGCTGGCCGTCGTCTCCGACGGTGCGGCCGCAACGGCAGAGTCGGCCACCCCGGCCGCCTCCACCGTGGCCGCCGCCACGCCGGCCGCCCAGGCCGCCCCGCCCCCTCCGCCGGCTCCACCGCCGCCGGTCGCACCGACGCCGGCGGCTGCTCCCGCAGTAGCTTCGCCGCCGCCGCCGCC
>DATNJD010000289.1:0-3073 GCA_035604075.1 Acidimicrobiales bacterium | reverse complement strand
GTGCCGGTGTTCGGGGCGGTCGGCCCGGCCTTCCGCCGTCGCTTGCTGGTCGTCACCGGGCTCGTGTTCGCCGTCTCGGTGATCACGGGACCGGCCAACAGTTTCATCTTCGTCTACGCCCAGAACGTGCTGGGGCTGTCGGGTGCGGTGACCGCCGCCATGGTGGTGGTGGCCGGGCCGGTGGGCCTCGTCGGACTGCTCGTCGGCCGGTGGTTGGCCGATCATGTCGGCCGTCGGCCCACGGGGGCGCTGTCCATGGTGGCGATGGCCTTGTCCGGCCTCGTGACCTACAGCGGGTCACGGGTCGCTCTGCTCGTCGGGTACGAGCTCGGCGTCCTCGCCGCCTCCACCTTCGCGCCGGCGGCGGGGGCCTTCACCAACGAGTTGTTCCCCACGTCGGTGCGGGCCTCGGTGGCCGGATGGAACATCGCCGCCAGCGTGCTGGGCGCCGTGGCCGGGCTGATCGCCTTCGGGGCCATCGCCCAGGTGGGCACGCGCTTCGACGGGGTGAGGGCGGCCACGATCACCTTCCTCCCCGTCCTGGCGGCGACTCTGCTGTTCTTGAAGTTGCCCGAGACGAAGGGACGGGAGCTCGAGGATCTCTGGCCGCCGGGTGCGTGAGGGCCCGCCATCGGATCCGTGAGGGCCCGTGGTCGGCCGGGTGGCACTACGGTCGGCCGGCGTGGACCTGGTCGAGACGCTGCGAACGACGGGGGCGGTACGCGACTTCCGTCCCGAGCCCGTCCCCGACGAGATGGTGACGCGGGTGCTCGACACTGCTCGTTTCGCTCCGAGCGGCGGGAACCGGCAGGCCTGGAAAGTGATCGTGGTGCGCGACGCCGACACACGGCGGGCGTTGCGGCAGATCTATCTGAAGGGCTGGTATCCCTACCTGGCCATGGGGGCGGCCGGGCTGGTGCCGTGGGCACCGGTGACCGATCGTGCGGCGGAGACGACGGCGCTCGAGGCGGTCGGCGCAGTGGCCGAGTCGGCCGCGGCCGGTCCCGGCGGGTTCGCCGAGCACCTCGAGGACGTTCCCGTGCTGCTCGTGCTGCTCGCCGATCTGCGGGGGTTGGCGGCCGTCGACCGTGACCTCGACCGGTACACGTTGGTGGGCGGAGCGTCGATCTACCCCTTCGCCTGGAGCATCCTGCTGGCGGCGCGCGCCGAGGGGCTGTCGGGTGTGATGACGACGATGGCGACCCTGCACGAGGACGAGGTGCGCCGTCTGCTGGCCGTGCCCGACGATTTCGCCGTGGCGGCCGTGTTGGCCCTGGGGTGGCCGGTGCACCAACCGACGAAGCTGCGGCGCACGCCCGTCGCCGACTTCGCCCGGGTCGACCGGTTCGACGGTCCGGCCCTGGCCGGTCCCTGAGCCGAGAGCGATCGGGGCGGATGGTGGCCGGCAAAGTGGAGACGTTCGACTTCTTTCCCGACGACGCCCGCTTCCTGGTCGAGCGGATGGACAGCCTGGGCGCGTCCCACAAGGGATGGATCAACATCGTGCCCGAGGTGCGCGACGAGGATCAACCCGATCCGGCCGTGGGCCTCGGGACGCTCTTCACCGGCGTCGTCCACGAGATCCCCATCTGCACGTGGGCGGCGGGGAAGGAGGGCCGGCGGGGGATCGAACCCGACTCCCTCGGTATCCAACACAACACCGGGACGAAAGTCGTGGCCCGGCTGGCCACGCTGGACGTGCCCATCCCCCCCGGGTGGCGGTGGACGCAGGATCACCCCCGACGCGGCCTGGTGGTGCTCGTCCCGCTCGAAGTCGGCCACGGTGATCAACTGGCGTGGCTGCTGCGAGCGGGTGCCGTCCTGAGCACGGTGCCGCTGACCGGTCGGTGGGAGGCACGGGTGCGGTCGGGTCGGTAACCTCCCGGCGTGGCCCCCCTCCGCATCGGTGTGCTCGGCGCCGCCCGGATCGCCCCTGCCGCCATCGTCGGACCGGGCCGGAGGGTCGACGGTGTCGAGGTGGTGGCGATCGCGGCGCGCGACCGGCAACGGGCCCAGGCGTTCGCCGACAAGAACGGCATCCCCCGTGTCGTCGAAAGCTACGAGGCGTTGGTCGCCGATCCCGGTGTCGACGCCGTGTACAACCCGCTGCCGAACGGTCTGCACGGCAAGTGGACCCTGGCTGCCATGGCGGGCGGCAAGCACGTACTGTGCGAGAAGCCCTTCACCGCCAACGCCGACGAGGCCCGGACGGTGGCGGCGGCGCAGGCCGGGACGTCACTGGTACTGATGGAGGCCTTCCATTACCGCTACCACCCACTGTTCAACCGGGTGCGCGAGTTGATCGCCACCGGTGCCGTGGGGGCCGTGCGGCACATCGAGGCGGCGTTGTGCTTTCCCCTTCTGTCGGGGAAGGACATCCGCTGGAACCTGGCGCTCGCCGGCGGGGCCACGATGGACGCCGGCTGCTATCCCATCCACATGGTGCGGCACCTGGCCGGATCTGAGCCCGAGGTGACCGCCGCGCATTCCCGGCTGCGGTCGCCGGGGGTGGACCGCGTGATGGTGGCCGACCTGCGCTTCGCCGACGGTGTCACCGGTCGCGCCATGTGCTCGATGCTCTCGTCCCACCTCCTGCGGGTCAGCCTGCGGGTGCACGGCGACGAGGGGGAGATCCGAGTGCTGAACCCCCTCGCCCCCGACCGGTTCCACCGGGTGACGGTTCGGAACAAGGCCGGCCGGCAGGTCGAGCACTGCACGCGACGGCACACTTACGACTTCCAGTTGGAGGCCTTCCTGCGCGCCGTCGAGTCAGGCGAGCCCGTCGTGACCGGTCCCGACGATGCCATCGCCAACATGACCGTGATCGACGCCGTCTACCGGGCCGCCGGACTCGAACTCCGTCAGCCCACGGTCTGACCGCACCTCGAGCAGGAGACTTCAGAAGATCCCCTCTCCGAGCCCGGCGGCAAGGGTGCCCCCGAGCTCGGTGGCACGCTCGACATCGGACGCCGTGATGTCTCCGACCACCGTGAGCGGGGGCAGCACCAGACGCCAGCGCAGCCCGGTGGCGATCTTCTGGACACTGGCCACGGCGCCGTCGACGTCGGTGTCG
>DATNJD010000288.1:0-3913 GCA_035604075.1 Acidimicrobiales bacterium | reverse complement strand
ACCATCGGCGCCATGGTCGACGCGGGCGAGGTGCGCGGCGACGACGAGGCCGGGGTGGTCCAGGGCAATGCCCTGCGCCTGCCGTTCAGCGACGGGAGCTTCGACCGGGTGATCGCCGCCGAGGTGCTCGAGCACATCCCCGACGACAACGCGGCGATGGCCGAGTTGTCACGGGTGTTGCGACCGGGCGGGACGATGGCGGTGACGGTGCCGCGCTTCGGACCGGAGGCGGTGAACTGGGCGCTGTCCCACGAGTACCACGACGTGCCCGGCGGACACGTGCGGATCTATCGTCGGTCGACGCTGTTCGAGAGGCTGCGCCGGGCGGGGCTGCGGCCCCTCGGCAGTCATCACGCCCATGCGCTTCACTCCCCGTACTGGTGGGTGCGGTGCCTGGTGGGACCGAAGCGCGACGACCATCCCGTGGTGAAGGCCTACCATCGGATGCTCGTCTGGGACATCACGAGCGCGCCGCGGATCACCCGCACGGCGGAGCACCTGCTCAACCCCTTGCTCGGAAAGAGCCTCGTCGTCTACCTGGAGAAGCCGGCATGAACCCGACGCAGCGTTCCTCGACGGTGTCCGTCGGCGAGACCGACGGGTCAGAGGTGGTCGGTCGTCCCCCGTTGGCCGTGCCTCTGCCGGCGGTGGAGGGGGTGATGAGCGCGTCGGAGGTGGAGGAGACGGCCGGCTCGATCGCCGAGGTGCAGCGCCATGACGGGATGATCCCGTGGTCCGACGGCGGGCACTGCGACCCCTGGAACCACGTCGAGGCGGCCATGGGGCTGACGGTCGGGGGCTTCCACAAGGAGGCGCTGCTGGCCTACCAGTGGTTGGCCGACAGCCAGCTTCCCGACGGATCATGGTTCAACTACTACCTGCCCGGCATCGGGGTGAAGGACCCGCGGCTCGACACCAATGTGTGCGCCTACGTGGCCACCGGTGCGTGGCACCACTTCCGGGTGACCGACGACCGGTCGGTGCTCGAAGCGATGTGGTCCATGGTCGACCGGGCGCTCTCCTTCGTGCTGCGGTGGCAAACCGATGACGGAAGCGTCCTGTGGTCGGTGGACCCCGACGGACGGCCCGGGCGCTATCCGCTGCTGACCGGGTCGTCGTCGATCTACCACGCCCTACGCTGCGGCGTGGCGTGTGCCGAGGCCCTGGGCCGGGAGCGACCCGACTGGGAGCTGGCGGCCGGGCGGCTGGCCCACGCCATCGCTCTCGTCCCCAAGGTCTTCGAGCCCAAGGACGACTTCGCCATGGACTGGTACTACCCGGTTCTCTCCGGTGCGCTCGAGGGCCGGGCGGCCGAGTCCCGCATGGAGCTGTGGTGGGAGACCTTCGTGATCGACGGTCTCGGGGTGCGGTGCGTGTCCACCAACTCCTGGGTGACGGCGGCGGAGACGGCCGAGTGCGTGCTCGCCCTCGACGCCGTGGGGCGGAGGTCCGACGCCCTCGACCTCTTCACCTGGGCGCAGGCGCACCGGTGCGAGGACGGCTCGTACTGGACGGGGATCGTCTACCCGGAGGAGGTGACGTTTCCGTACTCGGAGCGGACCACCTACACGGCTGGAGCCATCATCCTGGCCGCCGACGCGCTGTCGGGCGCGTCACCGGCCGCTGGTCTGTTCCGGGGCGAATCGCTGCCCAACGGGCTCGACCTCACCGCCCCTCGGCCGGCGCCGCGACGCGCCTGAGGATGCGTAGCGAGCCGCACTCGCCGTCTTCCACGTATTCTCCCGATCGCAGCGCCGCGCTCCACAACTCGTAGGGGGGTCGTCCTCCCTCGGCCGGGTCGAGGAAGACATCGTGGATGGCGAGCCATCGGTCCACGGCCACATGAGGCGACCAGCCGTGGAAATCGGCCCAGGCCGGATCGGCACCGTGGCCGCCGTCGATGAAGCAGAAGTCGAGCGGCGTCCGCCAGTGGGCGGCGATGGTGGGGGAGTCGCCCACCATGCCGACGACCGAGGCGCCGAGGGCGGCGCCGTCGACGGTGCGGCGCCAGAAGGGAAGCGTGTCGATGCGGCCGCTGGCGGCATCGACGACGCTGTCGTCGTGGTGGATCCAGCCCGGTTGGTTCTCCTCCGAGCCGTGGTGGTGGTCGATGCTGAAGAGGACGGCCCCGGTGGCCTCCGCCGCCGCCCCCAGGTAGACCGTCGACTTGCCGCACCAGGCGCCGATCTCCATCAGGGTGGCGCTCGTCCGGGAGGCCCGGCCCGCCCGGAGGGCCGACGCGTGCAGGGCCAGGCCCTCGTCGTCGGGCATGAAGCCCTTGGCGGCGCGGGCGAGGACGAGGAGGGCCTCGTCTCTGCTGGCTCGAGTCGGTGAAGGTGCCCTCGCCGGCTGGTCGGACATAGTTCCGTCGCTCCTCATCCTCGGGCCGCCTGGACGATGCTGTAGGCGGCGAACCCGGCCAGGAGGGTACCGGCGATCTTGCGGATCACGCCCAGGGGGAGCACCCGCAGCAAGGCGCGTCCCCCGATCACGCCGATGGCCATGACGGCGATCAGGGCGACGACCGATCCGAGGAAGACCGACCAGGGCTGGTGATAGTGGGCGGCCAGGTTGGCCGTGAGGATCTGGGTGAGGTCGCCGAGCTCGGCCACGATGATGACGCCGAGGGCGGCCAGCGCGACGTGGCGGTCGGACATGACCTTGGCCGCCCTGGCCTCGCCTTCCCGGGCGGCCGACGCTTCGCGGGTGAGCAGGAGATAGAGCGATCCGGCGGTGAAGAGAGCGGCCACCGCCGACTCGACGGCCCGGTGGGGCAGGAGCTCGATGAGCCGGCCGGCGCCGACGGCCACGGCGCTGTTCACGACCATGGCCGTGGCCGCGCCGACGAAGACGGGGAGCGGCCGGTGCCGGCTGGCCAGGATGATGACGGCGATCATCGTCTTGTCGGGCAGCTCGGCGACGAAGATGATGCCGAAGGTGACGGCGACGGTGGTGACGTTCATGATCGGCCGCCGCCGCGCCGCTCAGGCCGGGCGACGGGCGATGGCGGCGGTGAGCGTCGATGCGGCGCCGTCGAGTCGGGACACGAAGGCCTCGTTCACACCGAGGCGCTCGACGGTCTGGTCGATGGTGCGTTGGCCGCTCGGGACAGGGTGGGAGGCGATGAAACGGCGGACGTCCTCGGCCACGGTGTGGTCGCGACAGAGCAGTCGGATGCCGTCGAGCATCCGGGGAAAGATGTTGGCGGGGAAGCGCGCCATCATGTCGTCCCAGTGGTCGCGGACACGCGTCCAGGTGGCGGGTCCGTGCTCGCGGTGGGCGAGGAGCTGCTGGACGACGAAGGGCGCGTTCTGGGTGCGGATCTCGGTGAGGGCCAATTCGAAGAGACGGGCGGCCAGTGCCGGATCCCGGAAGGCGGCCAGGCTCGAGAGGTAGCGGGACTCCTCCTGCGGGGTGGCCGGATGCCGGTAGCGCTCGAGGAAGATCTCGAATTCGGCCGGACCGCCGACCGTCGCCGCCACCATGACGATGGTCGGTGCCAGGTCGGGGTCGAGGGGGGGACCTCCGGCGAGGGCGGCGACGTGGCGCGCCGCGCATTCGGCCTGGACGGCCTCGTCCTGGCCCACCGTGCCGAGCATGCCGAGGACAAGGGCGCGCAACGTCGCCGTCCGCTCACTTTCCTTGTCGGAGGGTGACCAGCCGAGACGGACGAAGGGGGTGCGGAGAAGGGCGCGTGTATAGGTCGCCACGAGGGGGCGGGAGACGTCGTCGACGGTGTGGTCGACGAAGCGCAGGGCGCCGGTCACCTGGCTCCAGACGTCGGGGTCCTCCTCGTCGCCCAGCGCTTCGGCCAGGACGAGGAAGTCCTCGAGCCCGGCGCGGTTGGCCACGACGGCTGCCCAGGTGTCGGCGAGGAGCATGAAGCGCTCGAGAGGATCGAACGAGCCGATCC
>DATNJD010000287.1:0-3150 GCA_035604075.1 Acidimicrobiales bacterium | reverse complement strand
CGTCGCCGCGCGCTTCGCGCAGGGCGACGTTCAGCCCCGCCGACTGGCGCCGACCGGGATTCTCGAGGACGCGGACGCCGGGGAAACGTGAGGCGATCTCGCGGGTGGCGTCGACCGAGCCGCCGTCAACCACCAGGATCTCGACGATGCGGGGGTAGGTCTGGGACAGAACCGACCGGAGGCAGCAGTCGATGTGGGCCGCCTCGTCGAGGACGGGCAGGGCCACGGTGACACCGGGCAGGGGACCGGTGCGGGCTTCGGCCGCGATCGGCCCGATGGGGGTGGGGTCCGGCACGGGGAGGGATCGCAGGACCGGGGTCTCGGAGGACTGCCTACCGAGACGTGCGGTACCGGACATCGTCCACGATTATCACGGTCGGAGGCGGAAAGACAAGCAGTCGGGACGAGCAGCGGACGTTGTCACGCCGTCGTCATGGCAGTGTGCTGCGGCAATTGTGTTGCTGTTGTTGTCGATGCTGTCTGTCAGTGATCCTGGAGCAACTCGTGTCCCTGGACAAAGAAATCGGCCGGATCGGCGCCGGCCCGGATGTCGTCGTAGGTGAGGGCGGCGCCGAAGGTGGTGTTCCAGAAGGAGCCGTCGCGTCGGTCGTGGGGTCCGACGTAGAGATAGGGCTCGTCGATGGCGGTATCGCCGGGGGAGCCGCCGTAGTTCGCCCGTGAGCCCGGTTTGCCGTTCTCGAGGGCCAGATCGAAATGTTCGGGCCAGAGTTGGATGGGGCTCGGGTCGTCGTCGTGTTGCGCAACGGCGCGCCGCGCCTCGAGATGCGACTGGCAGAAGGCGAACCAGTCGGCGAGGACGCGGGCCGCGTCGATGTCGACGGCAAGGACGGCGGTGGGATCGGCGGGAAGGTCGAGGACAGGGTGTGTCGGCGTATCGGGATCGAGACCGGCGAAGGCGTACGCGCGGGCGAGGGTGGTGATCGGTTGGCGACGCGTCCCGTCGCTCAAGATGCCGTCGACGACGAGGAGTCTGCGTCCGTCGAACTCGGGCGTGCCGAAACCGCCGGGAACGACGACCAGACCGAGGCGGCCGACCGCGGCGTAGCGGGCGGCTCCGAGGACGCGCGCCGCCACCAGGTGAAGCGCCTCGCGGGTGGTGGCGAACGACGGCGGTAACGGCCGTAACGGCGGCAGCGACGCAATGGCCATGAGCGGAGAGCTTGGCATGCGCGCCGGGGCCTACAACTGCAGGGTGCCCACCTTGTGCGACAGTCCGGCCCGGGCGATCGCCTTGGCCTTCGTTCGCTTGAGCGACCCGGCGTCTCCGAGAGCCACGCGGTCGGCCAGGGCCAGTGCCGCTGCCAGGACGTCGACCGGCTCGACGACCTCGGACACGAGATGGGCGGCCCGCGCCTCGGCGGCGGTGAGGGTGCAACCGGAGAAACAGAGCAGGCGGGCCAGACCCCCTCCGACGATGTCGGCCAGTGGTCCGTAGACGACGTCACCGAAGGTGTACTCGGGGTGGGAGAAGCGGGCGGTGGTGGCGGCGACGCGGAGGTCGCAGAGGACGGCGAGGTCGAAGCCGCCGGCGATGGCCGGCCCGCCGACGGCGGCCACGGTGACGAGGGGGAAGGTGGCGAGGGCGTGGTGGTAGCGGTCGCTCGAGGCCCAGAGGCGGTCGGAGAAGGCGGCGTCGGCGGCGGCCTGCTCGAACTCGGCCAGGTCGAAGCCGGCGCAGAAGACATCACCGGTGCCGGTGATGACGAGGACCTTCAGGTCGGGGTCGGCGGCCAGTTGGTCGAGGCGGTCGGAGATCTCGTCGCGCAGCGCCGTCGAGAGGGCGTTGCGGCGGTCGGGTCGGTTGAGGGTGAGGACGGCGACGGCGGGGGAGGGCCGGTCGAGGAGGGTGAGGTCGGTCATGGGGCCAGGATAGGGACCCGGCTGCCCAGGGACCCGGCTGCCCGGCGACCGGGCAGCCCAGCGACCGGTGGGGGCCAGCGACCGGTGTGGCTCAGCTACCCGGTGTCCAGAGGCCTCCCGTGATGGTGACCTTGCTGGTCGAGTCGACGGTGCCGGGGTTGCCGCCGGTGGTGCCGTAGCCGGTGGCGGTGTCGTCGGTGAAGAAGGCATTGGAACCTGCGCTGACGGCGTAGACGTTCTCGTAGGGAGGGGTGCCGGTGGGGAAGGTGAGGGTGGAGTCGAGCACGGTTACGTCGCCACCGGAGACGATGACACAGGCGACCAGAGTGCTGGCACCGCAGTCGAAGGTGTCATTCTCGAAGAGGTAGGGGCCGCGGGGGTTGGTGCCGGTGGTCGGCCGGGCGACCCAGATGGCGGTGCCCGCCTGGGCCGCTTGCATGATGCAGTTCTCGACGGTGATGGAGCCGGTGCGTAGGCCGGAGGACGAGCCGCCGTCGGCGAAGAAATCCCCCGCTCCGGTGGTGGACGCCGTGCAGCCGTTGATGGTGACGTTGACCGATCCCTCGTCGCCCTGGTCGGCCTCGACGTCGAAGGTGTCGAGGCCGACGTTGTCGATGGTGGTGGCGTTGGCCGTGGCGCCGTTGACCGAGACGAAGGCGATGCCCATGCGGCCGGGGCCGGTGATGGAGACGTTGGAGATGGAGGCGTTGGTGGTGGCGCTGATGATGCCCGATCCCTTGTGGTCGGAGCCGTTGCGGAGCGGGTCCAGGGTGATGCCGTCGCCGTAAGTGCCGGTGATGGTGATGTTGTCGATGGTGGCGTTGGTGGTGCCCTGGAGCTCGATGCCGGCGGCGAAGGCCATCTTGGGGTTGTAGCCGCCGGGGTTGAGGCCCGAGATGGTCATGTTCTCGAGGGTGAGGCCCGTTCCGCCCAGGGCGTCGAAGACGGGAGAGCCGCGCTGGGTGCCGTTGCCGCTGGACGACGCCGGCATGGTGGCGCGGTTCTGATAGGTGCCGCCGATGACGGTGAGGTTGTCGGGGAACGTGAGGAAGAGGCCTTCGTCGACCTGATAGCAGGCGCCGGGGGTCGGTTCGACGGTGGCGTCGGGGGGCAGGTTGCGGAACCACTGGCCGAGGGGGGCCGAGACGTCGGCCGAGCAGTCGGAGGTAATGGTCGACGGGGGGACGAGGGGGACGGCGGACGGAGCGTACTGGTAGCTGGTCGATGCCGTGCCGGCGGCGGGGGCCCCGGGGACGGCGGCGGCGGTGA
>DATNJD010000286.1:0-2265 GCA_035604075.1 Acidimicrobiales bacterium | reverse complement strand
GGAGTGCGGCGCCGAGGTCGGCGGCCACCAGGACCCGATACTCATCCCCCTGCGTTATTGCCATATAGGAATAATACCTCAATATTCCTTTTTGGTAATGTCTATGTTCGAATCCTGGGTGGATGGCACCGGCGGCCGTGGTCGACGCCGCTCCGCGCGCCCGGCGGCGACAACTCGAATGCCCGTCCTGTTATCCCGGCGGTCATACAGGCGGGCGCTACCGTCATCGGTGAGGTCCAGATCCGAGGAGAGCCGAAGCCGTGCTCACGCCCGCCGAAGTGGAGAGCCTGAGGAGGCTCGTAGGGTCAGCGACCTTCAGCCGGGGACACGCCTACGCCCTCCAGGGAGCGGTCCGGCGGGTGCGATGGACGGAGGACCGGGCGTGTGCGTTCGGCGAGGTCCAAGGCGGGGACCGATCACCCTACGGCGTGACGGTCATCGTGCGGCGATCGACGTCGAACCGCATCATCGGGATCGACGCCGTCTGCACCTGCCCGGTCGAGATCAACTGCAAGCACGCCGTGGCCCTCCTTCTGGCGAACAGTGCTCCGCCACCGGATTCCGAGCCGACAGCAATCAGCGGGCCCCGGTCGACCGTCGAGCGGAAACGGGCTGTCACGCGCACGACGAAGGCACCCAGCTGGGAGACCCCCCTCCAGACGCTCATGTCCGGACGCGGATCCGATCGGGTCGAACCGCGTCCGGCCTGGTCACGGCCGGCCGAGATCGGACTCCAGTTCGAGTTGGTCCTGACGCCGCCCAAGACCGCTTCGAGCCCATCGGCGTCCGGGATCCGGGTGCGACCCGTTCTGCGCAGTCACAGCGGCAACTGGGTGAGGACCGACATCTCATGGTCGAACCTCGAGTACATCTCCTTCCGCCGATCGATGGATGAGCGAAGCGCGGCCCACCTGGCTGTACTCACCGAACTCCTGGCCTTGAGCCGGCTGGCGAATCGTCGCTCTTCGTACGGGTCCTCCTACGGGTCCTCGCCCGATGTCGTCTGGCTCCAGACGATCAACAGCCGCCGCCTCTGGGATCTCCTCATCGAGGCCCGGGACCTTCAATTGCCGCTCCTGCACAGCGGGCGTCAGGCCGGGCCCGTCGAGCTCCGCGTCGGTTCCGCCTCCGTCACCCTCGATGCCACCCGAGTCGACGGCGGACTCGAGCTCCGACCCCGGGTTGCGACAGACGACGGTGACGTACCCCTCGGAACGTCGCTCCTGATCGGCACGCCCGCCCACGGCATCGCCTGGTGGGACGGTCCTGCTCATCCCCCCGGCGACGGCCCTCATCTCGTCCTGGCTCCGTTCGCGGCGCCCGTCGACGAGGGCCTCCGTCATTTCCTGGCGTCGACGCCCCTGCGGGTACCTCCGGCGGACGAGGAGCGGTTCCGGCGCGACTTCTACCCCCGGTTGCGGCGCCGGATCGACGTGCGTTCGAGCGACGAGTCCGTCGATCTTCCCCCACCGCCTCCGGCCCGCATTCTTCTCACCGTCACCTACGACCAGGGTCATCGCCTGCGGCTGACATGGACCCGGGGGGCGGGAGGATCCCAAGAAAGAGAAGGGCTCTGGGACACGTCGACGGGCGGCGGCGATCATGAGGCCGAAAACGCCATCCTCGGGGCCGTGACGGCCGCGGTCGGTTCCGTGCCCGAGCTGCTCGAGACCACTGCGAACGGTTCGCGCCTGGCCCCGGAGGCCGCTCTCGAATCAATGACGGCGGTGCTGTTCGTCGCCGAGCTTCTCCCCACCCTGTCCGGCATCGACGGCGTGGAGATCGAGCACGTCGGCACCGTCCCCGCCTACCGGGAGGTCGTCGATGCGCCCGTGGTGCGCCTGGGGGGTGCCCCGTCGGACGATCGGGACTGGTTCGACCTGTCGGTGACCATCACCGTCGAGGGCGAGGATGTGCCCTTCTCCGACCTCTTCGTGGCCCTGGCCCACGAACGATCGCATCTCATCCTCCCCTCCGGCACCTACTTCTCCCTCGACCGCCCCGAACTCCGCCAATTGGCCGAGCTCATCGTCGAGGCCCGGGCGCTCGCCGACGACCGGAGTGACACCATCCGCCTCAGCCGCTTCCAGGCCAGCCTGTGGGAGGACCTCCAGCGCCTCGGGGTCGTCACGGCCCAGGCCCGTGAATGGGAGGCCTCGGTCCGAGCCCTCACCGAGGCGAGCACCAGGACCGAGCACGCCGTGCCCGTCAGCCTCGATGCCACCCTCCGGCCCTATCAGCTGACGGGGTTCAACTGGTTGGCCT
>DATNJD010000285.1:0-9665 GCA_035604075.1 Acidimicrobiales bacterium | reverse complement strand
CTGGACGAGAAGACCCGCCGGGCGGGACGCCAGGGGGTGGCCGCCGCCCGGGCCGCTCTGGCCGGCGCCGTGCGCGCGGCCGACCCACGACGGGCCGACGCCGCCTGACGGGCGCAGGCGCCATCCCGACGGCGGGACCGGGCCCGTCGGCGGGGCCGCAGCCACTACCGTCGCGGGCATGCCGTCGCTCGCCGAACGACTGGGACACCCGGCCGAGGCCAAGCTGCTGATCCTGAACTGCGACGATCTGGGCTTCTGTCACGCCGCCAACGAGGGCGTCTACCAGGCCCTGCACCAAGGCCTGGCCACGAGCGCCAGCCTGATGGTGCCCTGCCCCTGGGCCCGGGGGGCGGCGGCGGGGTACCGGGGCGAGGACGTGGGCGTGCACCTGACGGTGAACTCCGAGCACGATCTCTACCGGTGGGGGCCGATCACCCACGCTCCCTCGCTGCTCGACGGGGACGGCGGCTTCCCCCGCACCGTGGCCGACGTCTGGGACCACGCCGATCTCGACGAGGTCCGGCGCGAGTGCCGGGCCCAGATCGAACGGGCCATCCTGTGGGGATTCGACGTCAGCCATCTGGATGCCCACATGGGGACGATGCAAATCAAGTCGGAGTTCTTCGACGTCTACCTCGACCTCGCCGTCGAATTCCGGTTGCCCCTGCGGCTGTCGGGAGCGGCCACCGAGACCCTGATCGGCTTTCCGTTCCGGGCCCTGGCGGCCGACGCCGGCGTGGTCTTCCCGGACGAGTTCGTCTACATCCCCGGCGTGGGGAGCCGTGAGATCCTGCTCGAGGCCATCCCCGGGATCGGCCCCGGGGTGACCGAGGCGTACCTGCACCCGGCGGTGGACAGCCCCGAGCTGCGGGCGATGGCGGCCGATTGGGAGGACCGGGTCGACGACCATCGACTCCTGGTCGACGACCCGGAGCTGCGTGACGCCGTGGCGGCCGCGGGCATCACCCTGATCGGGTACCGCGAGCTACGGGACCTGATGCGGACCCAGGGCGTGGAAGCGGCGCTCAGAACTCCGTGATGGCGGCGATCTCGGTCTGAAGCTGCTTGTACTCGGGGGCGTTGGTGATGGGGAGCAGGGCCATGACCTTGGCCATGTTGCCGGTCACCTTGACCTTGCCCTGCATGAAGGCGGCGTTGGCGTCGAGCTCGCCCTTCTGGATCTTGACGGCGTCGGCGTGGCCGGTGGTGAGGGTGACCTCGGAGTCGTCCAGGTGTCCGAGCTGGCTCTCGACGAGCTTCCCGTTCTCGAGGACCCAGTAGTACTCGATGTCACCGTCCGGTCCGCCGGTCACCACGTACTGCATCCGGGCCGAGGCTCCGGCACGCTCGGGCTGGCCCTCGGACATCTTCCTGGTCTCGTCGAGCCAGTCCTGGGTGAGCCACTTCGACATGTCGTCCCTCCGTGGGTTCTCGCTGCACGCGGCCGCTGCCGGGCCCGGCGGGCCCACCGGTCGCCCAATCGTCAGCGCATCTTAACGAGCGGCGAGGTCCCGCACACCGGCGAAAAGGTCGTCCTCCAGGGCCGGGGTGCCGGGGTCGGTGGAGGCATCGAAGGCCGTACGGGCCAGGATGTACTCGTCGACGGGATGGACGGTGCGGGCCACTTCGGGGGGGAGGCCGAACCAGAAGGGCGAGGTGGGGTCGACCTGGGTGGCATGGGCGAGAAGCGCCTCGCGGCGGACCTCGCCGTAGTCGGAGACGTCGATGGCGGTGGTGTACTCGTTGGTGTTGGCCGACGCCCTCTCCAGCCAGGCGGCGTCGAACGGGGACTCGAGGCCCAGCTCGACGAACTTCTCGTGCATGGCCACGACCCGGGCCCCGGACCAACCCACGTAGTACAGCTTGAGCGGCGTCCAGGGTTCCCCGGCATCGGGGTGCAGCGCCGGGTCGCCGGCGGCGTCGAAGGCGATGACGGAGATCTCGTGGACGCGCAGGTGATCGGGATGGGGATAGCCCCTCTGGTCGTCGCCGTAGGTCACGATGACCTGGGGACGCTCGCGGCGGATGACCGCCACCAGCCGGGCGACGGCCTCGGCGAGCGGGGCCCGGGCAAAGCACTCGGGCCGCGCGTTGGCCGGCGTGTCGGGCATGCCCGAGTCGCGGTAGCCGAGCATGACGACCTCGTCGTAGCCGATGACCGACGCGGCGGCGGCCAGCTCCCCCATCCGCACGGCGCCGATGTCGGCCCGTATCTCGGGTGAGTCGAGCGCCGGGTTCAAGATGTCGCCCTCCTCTCCCCCGGTGCAGCAGACGAGGACCGTCCGGACCCCTTCGGCGTGGTACCGGGCGATCGTGCCGGGGCCCTTCGACGCCTCGTCGTCGGGGTGGGCATGGACGGTGAGGAGGCACAGAGGCGCGGTCATGTCCACACGGTACCTGCCGACCGCGACACGCTCGGCACCTCCGACGCCGGGCGCGACCCGCGCCGAAATGGGCCGTCGACCTGGGCCGCGGCCGGCGCCGCGGTCACCCTCGGAGCGCCGGTGGTGCAGCTACCCCGATCGTCGGCTCCCCTATGCTCGTGAGTGGACACGAGGCACCGACGGTGGCTCCCACCACGAAAGAGGACCCCACGCCATGGGCGTGATGCAGCGCTTGTTGAACATCTTCCGGGCCAAGGCCAACAAGGTCCTCGACCGGGCCGAGGACCCGCGCGACACGCTCGATCTCTCCTACGAGAAGCAGCTCGAGAACCTCCAGAAGATCCGCCGCAGCGTGGCCGAGGTGGGCACCGCCCGCAAGCGGGTCGAAATGCAGGCTTCGCAGCTCGAGCAACAGGCGGCCAAGCTGCAGGACCAGGCCCGCCAGGCGCTCGGCCAGGACCGCGAGGACCTCGCCCGCGAGGCGCTGTCGCGCCGGGCCGCCATCGGCGTCGAGCTGACGGAATTGCATACCCAGCAGGCGCAGATCTCCGACCAGGAGCAGAAGCTGGTGCTCACCGCCCAGCACCTGCAGAGCCAGGTGGCGACCTTCCGGACGCGGAAGGAAACGATGAAGGCGACCTACACGGCGGCCGAGGCCCAGGCGCGCATCGGCGAGGCGGCGGCGGGGATCTCGCAATCGATGGGTGACGCCGGGCAGACCATCCAGCGGGCCCAGGACAAGATCGCCAACATGCAGGCCCGCGCCGGCGCCATCGACGAACTGCTGGCATCGGGGGCGCTGACCGACCTGTCGTCGAGCACCGACGACATCCAGGCGCAGCTCGACAAGGTGGCCGGAACCTCCCAGGTGGAGGCCGAGCTGGCGGCCATGAAGAACGAGCTCGCCGTCCCGTCCGCCGCCGGGCTGCCCCCCGGGGCGGAGCCGCCGGCATCGCCCGCCATCGGATCGCCCGTGCCCGACGATCCGGCGACCGTGAGGTCGCCCGCTTCCCACCCCACCGACCAACCGAGGTAACCAACCGATGGCGATTTCCCGCCGCATTCCCGCCGACCGCGGGCTCACGTTCCGCATGTTCCTCACCGGGTTCTTCATCGTCCTGCTCTACGGGGCGGTCATCGGGCTCCTCTTCGCGTTGCACGTGAAGCTCGGGTTCATCATCGTCATCGGCGTGGTCGTGGCGTTCTCTCAATACTGGTTCTCCGACAAGATCGCCCTGTGGGGCATGCACGGCCGCATCGTCACCCCCGAACAGGAGCCCGAGCTGCACGGGATCATCGACCGGTTGTGCGCCCTGGCCGATATGAAGAAGCCGCGCGTCGCCATCGCCGAGGTCGACATGCCCAACGCTTTCGCCACCGGGCGCAATCCCAAGAACTCGGTCGTCTGCGCCACCCGGGGCATCATGCGGCGGCTGGAGGAACCCGAGCTCGAGGCGGTGCTCGCCCATGAGATCTCCCATGTGGCGCACCGCGACGTGGCGGTGATGACGATCGCCAGCTTCCTGGGGATGATCGCCGGCCTTCTCACCCGGGTGATGCTGTACGCGGGGCTGTTCGGCGGTTTCGGGGGCGGGAACAGAAACAACAGCCAGGGCGGGAACCAGACGGCGCTGATCGAGATGGGCGTGCTGATCGTCTCCGCCGTCGTGTACGCCATCAGCTTCCTGCTGACGATGGCCCTGTCGCGCTACCGCGAGCTGGCCGCCGACCGGTCGGGGGCCATTCTGATCGGGCGGCCGTCGCTGCTGGCCTCGGCCCTGGTCAAGGTGACGGGGGAGATGAGCCGGATCCCCACCCGTGATCTGCGGTCGGCCGAACACTTCAACGCCTTTTACTTCTCCCCCGCCATCGCCAATGGCGCCAGCCTGTCGTCGCTGTTCTCCACCCACCCGCCCCTGCAGAAGCGGCTCGACCAGCTGGCCAAGCTCGAGGCCGAGATGAACGAAGCCCCATGAGGCAGATGCAACCGATGGGTACCCGCTGATGCGCATCTTCGACACGCTGCTCGGGCGGACGAAGCCCGTCCGGGCCAACCTCGACGCCCTCTTCGCCCTTCCGTCGGCCGCCGTGACCTTGCAGGTGAGTGCCGGTCTGGTGTCGACGGGCAAGGCGGGGGTCTGCTTCAAGCCCCCCTCGGGACAGAACTTCACCGATATGCAGACCGAGCTCGAAAAGCTCCTCGAGCTCGGCGACCCCGCCGGCGGCGATGCCACCTCCGCCGCGCCCTCCACGGCGTCGGCCGACTCGGCGCCGTCGGCGGGCGGGGCGTCCACGGTGGCACCGACCGGGGGGACGGCCCCGGCGTCGCCCGCCCACAGCCTGATGGTGCGGCATGTCGGAGACCGGTTCGGCTACCGCTGGATCCTGGTCGAAGGAGGCGAGATCGACGACCTCGTCACCCGGGTCCACATGGTGCACTCGTCGCTCGAGGATGCCGGATGGAGCCCGCAGCTGCTGTGTTCGGTGTTCGGGTTCGCTCCGACCGGTACGCCCGATGACACCCCCGGCGACGGCTCCGTCGCCATCACGCAACCGATCTTCCTCGTCTACCTGGCCAAGCAGGGCACCTTCTACCCCTTCGCTCCCCAGGGCAACGAGCAGCGCGACACGGAGCTCGAACTGCGTGTGCGCAGCATCCTCGGCACCGATCTGCCCATCGAAACGGACCTGAGCCGCTGGTTCCCCATCTGGGACCTACCTGTCGCCTGACCGGCCCCCGCCGTAGGGGTCCCAGGCTGGCGGTCCCCGGTCCAGGGCGGCCAGCGCGCCGCTGATCATGTCGACGATGCGCCGGGGTTCGAGGGTCGTCGTCGTGTCGTCACCGATCAGGTGCAGGGATCCGGTGATGGATCCCGCGCCGTCGAAGGTCCAGCGCGCCGACGCCGCTTCCGCCGCCGTGAGATCACGGGCCAGCTGGTCGAGGTCCACGCGGGGCCGGGGACGACGGGTGGCCAGCCGCACCCATGACTCGTAGCGGTAGCGGAACTCCATCCGACCGCCGGCCAGGGTCGCCACCCGCAGACAGTCGGTTTCGCTGTGGACGGCGGCCCGGTGAATCGGCCATGACCCCCACGAGGGTGCCCCGTGGTGACGGGGCGCCACCGTGACCACGGCCAGATCGAGCTCCGGGATCTCCTCGATGGTGGCCGCTCCCTCGGCTAGGGCCCGCACCGACGCGTCGTAGGCGGCGCATTCGGCTCTCCACAAGGACTCGAACCGTTGCGGATCGGCCGCCAGAGCGGAGAGGACGTCGAGCGCCTTGCCGGCCACCACGCCGCCGTACTCGAACGTGTCCCGGGGACGGGCCTTCTCGTGATCATCGATGGCATTCAGGGCGAAGGCGATGAGGGCGGCACGACGATCGGTGACGACGTCGAAGTCACCGACGCGGGCCGCCTCGACGAGGATGGGCCCGTGCTCGGCGTCCAGCCCCTCGATGACCAGCAGTGCCAGGGCCACGACACCGTCGACGTCGTAGTGATCGATCGATGCCACGTCCACCGCCGGCAATGTTTCGCCGGCGGCCAACGCGAGCCGGACGATCTCGGCCGAGAGGTCGGCGTTGAGAGAAGGCGGCGTGGGCGTGCCCGGCCAGTGCGACAGGGTGTAGACGGTGCCCGGGCGGGCGGCGCCGTCGACGATGACATGAGGCTCACCGGCCAGGAGATGGGCCGGGACGTAGCGGAAGGAGTGCCCGGACAGCCCGCGCCTTCTGCGCCCGCGGGACCACGACGTCACCGAGCGCGATCGTCCTACGACGGGTCCGGCAGGTCGTCGATCAGGCGAGCCAGATCCAGATCGGCTTGAGTGAGACCGCCTTCGGAGTGGGTGGTCAGACGCAGCGTGACGCGGTTCCAGCGGATGTCGATGTCGGGGTGGTGGTCCACCCGTTCGGCCAGGGCACCGACGGCGTTGACGTAGGCGAGGGCGTCGGAGAAGGCCCGGCCCGTGTGGACCTTCACGAGCTCGTCGCCGTCGCGGGTCCAGTCCATGCCTTGGGCCAAGGCGGTGTCCACGGTGGCGTGGTCAAGAGCGGTCACGGATGGATCATCTCTTCGGGCCGGACGGCCTGGTCGAACTCCTCACCCGACAGGTACCCGAGGGCCAGGCACGCCTCGCGCAAGGTCGTCCCCTCGGCATGGGCCTTCTTGGCCACCTCGGCCGCCTTGTCGTATCCGATCAGCGGATTGAGGGCGGTCACGAGCATGAGCGACGTATCCAGATGTTCCTTGATCCGCGCCCGGTTGGGTTCGAGGCCCTCGACGGCGTACTGACGGAAGGTCCCACAGGCGTCGGTCAGGATCCGCAGGGAGTGCAGCACATTGTGGATGATCACGGGCTTGCACACGTTGAGCTCGAGGTTTCCCCGGCTTCCCGCCACCGCCACTGCGGCGTCGTTCCCCATCACCTGGATGCAGACCATCATCATCGCTTCACACTGGGTGGGATTGACCTTTCCCGGCATGATGCTCGAACCTGGCTCGTTCGGTGGCAGGACGAGTTCGGCCAGGCCCGCACGCGGTCCCGATCCGAGCCAGCGGAGGTCGTCGGCGATCTTGGTGAGCGACACGGCCAGTGTGCGCAGGGCTCCGCTCGTGTGCACGAGGGCGTCATGAGCGGCGAGAACGCTGAATTTGTTGGGCGCCGAGACGAACGGGAGGTCCGTGAGGGCAGCGATGTGGGCGGCGACGCGGTCTGCGAACTCCGGATGGGAGTTGAGACCGGTGCCCACCGCCGTTCCCCCCAGAGCCAGTTCGAAGAGGTCGGAAAGACAGGCGTCCAGGCGGGTGAGGTCGGCATCGAGTTGGGCCACGTAGCCGGAGAATTCCTGGCCCAGCGTCAGGGGGACGGCATCCATCAGATGCGTCCGGCCTATTTTCACGATGTCGGCGAAGTCGTCCGCCTTGGCGGCCAGAGCGTCACGCAGGGCCCGGACCGAGGGCAGCAGGGCATGGACGAGCTGTTCCGCCGTGGCGATGTGCATGGCCGTCGGGAACGTGTCGTTGGAGGATTGCGACATGTTCACGTGGTCGTTCGGGTGGACAGGGGTCTTCGAGCCCATGTCCCCGCCTGCTATCTCGATGGCCCGGTTGGAGATGACCTCGTTGGCATTCATGTTCGTCTGGGTACCGCTTCCCGTCTGCCAGATGCGCAGAGGGAAATGGGCGTCGAGCGCTCCTGCCGTGACCTCTCGGGCGGCCTGCACGATAAGGTCGGCCAGACCCTTGTCGAGCTTCCCCAGTTCGACGTTGGTGAGGGCCGATGCTTCTTTCAGGATGCCGAAGGCCCGCAAGAGCGGCCTGGGCATCACGTCGTCGCCGATCGGGAAGTGGACGAGCGACCGCTGCGTCTGCGCACCCCAGTAGCGGTCCGAAGGGACCTCGATCGGACCCATCGAGTCTGTCTCCATGCGCGTGGCGCCCACCGGGTCACCCTTCCTCTTGGCGGTGTCCGAGCCGGCGGAGCCGGTAACGGACGACCTCGAACAGACCGATCGTCGTGAAATGCCGGGACCGACGTTACCGCCACTCCACATGGGCCACGATGGCGCGGCCGTCCTCGGTCACCCATCCCTTGGCCCGGGCGAATTCGATCATGGCCACGAAGTCGGCCTCCCATCCGTCGCCCACCGAGCCGGAGGCCAGCCGGCGGACGGCGGCCACCTCCACCAGGGCCCCGGCCTCCTCCGTCCGGCCCACGGCGGCGGCCAGGAGCGCCGCGTCGAGGGTGGCGGTGTCGCCCGGTCCGAGCACGACGACGTCGAATCGTTGACAGTCTTCCGGTTCGACGAGCAGCACCTGAGCGGTGGCGGCCGTCAGGTCGACGGTCACGTGCACGACCCACCTCCGGCCACGGGCGGCCGGTCCGCCAGGGCGCTCGGGTCCTGCACCTCAGTCCGGATCGGTCGTGGGGGCGAAGGCGCCGATGAGCGTCTCTCCGGCCAGGGTCACGGCGTCGAGGTCCTGGGCATCGGGCATGTTGAAGACGACACCGTCGAGACCGGCGTCGAAGAGGGCGGCCACCTGTTCGACGACGGTGTCGGGATCGCCGGCGGTCACCATGGCCCGGACCATGCCGTCGTCCATGCCTCGGGCGACCCGCAGTTCCTCGACCTTGCGGTCGGCGTCCTTGGCCGTCTCGGCGATGACCAAGGTGCCGAGCCGAGTCTTCGTGATGGTGGCCGTGTCCCGTTTCACCTCTTCACAGTGGCGCGCCAGGACCTCGAGCTTGTGGCGAACGGTGGCCGCGTCACCGAAGAGGTTGCAGGCGTCGGCATGCTCCGCCACGATGCGCAGGGTCCGCTTCTCGCCGCTGCCTCCGACGAGGATGGGGGGCCCGCCCGGCTGCACCGGAGGAGGCCGGTTGACGGCGCCGGCGATCCGGTAATAGCGGCCCTCGAAGCTCGGGGCGTCCTGGGTGAACATCGCTCGGCAGATGACGAGCGCTTCCACCAGTCGGTCGAAGCGCTCCGTGAGGGGCGGGAAGTCGAAGCCCAGAGCGTCGTGCTCGCCCTGGAACCACGCCGCCCCGATGCCCAGGACGGCGCGCCCGCCGGACAGCACATCGAGGGTGGTCACCTCTTTGGCCAGCAGCGCCGGGTTGCGGTAGGTCACGCCGGTGACCATGGCTCCCAGTCGGGCACGCCGGGTCCGGGCGGCCAGGCCGCCGAGGAGGGTGTAGGCCTCGAACATGGGCTCGTCGATCTCGCCGACGACCGGGATCTGCAGGAGGTGGTCCATGACCCAGAGGGAATCGAAGCCGGCCGACTCGGCCGTGGTGGCGATCGATGCCACCCGTTCGAAGAGCCCCGGATCGTTCCCTCCTGCCCGTTCTCCGTCGCCGTAGGTGAAGCTCGGGATCTGGAGGCCGAAACGGGTCAGAGGTGCCATCGGAGGCGCAGGATACCTTCGCCGCCCCGGCGGCACATCGGCTCGGGCCGTCCGGGGCGCGACATCATCGGGGCGGGGCATCGAGTCGCGACCGGAATGTCTTGGCACTCTCGATCTTCACGCCGAATGGTCGGAGCCGCTCGACAAGACCGCGGTCAGACGTGACGACGGTGGTATCCCCGGGCCGGTCGAGAGCGCCGACCATCTCGACGATGGCGTCGTCAGCCGCGTTCGGCCCTCCGGGGGCAAAGGCGATACTCACCCCGGCCCGGGCGGCCCCGTCGATCTCGCCGGCCGTCGCTCGACCGTCGAACACCACGGTGGCCCGCTCCGCCATGTCTGCGATGCGGCCCATCTCCTCGACCAGCCG
>DATNJD010000284.1:0-2817 GCA_035604075.1 Acidimicrobiales bacterium | reverse complement strand
TCTCGCTGTCCGAGGGTGGGATCGGCTGGGTCCCCTACTTCCTCGACCGGATGGACTGGATCTACACGCGGCATCACGGCTGGACGGGCCAGGACTTCGGATCGATGCTGCCGTCGGAGGTCTTCCAGGAGCGGATCGTCGTCTGCTTCATCGACGACCCCGCCGGTCTCGAGCTCCGGCACCGGGTGGGGATCGACAAGATCTGCTGGGAGGCCGACTATCCCCACTCCGACTCGACCTGGCCGACCTCGCCGGAGACCCTCTGGGCCTCGCTCGACGGCGTTCCCGACGACGAGATCGAGAAGATGACGCACCGCAACGCGATCGGCCACTTCCGTTTCGACCCCTTCGCCTACCGGCCGAAGGAGCAGTGCACGGTGGGGGCGCTGCGGGCAGGAGCGCGCGACGTCGACGTCAGCCCGAAGGCGACCGGCGGGCCAACCGGCCCCCGTATGACGAAGGCCTCGGACCTGACCCGTCATCCGGGCACCAATCGCTGATCAGGCCGGGGTCGTCCAGAGGGGCGTGGCGTCGACGAAGGCCGCCGTGCAGGGATGGCCGTCGGCGGAGAGAACTTCGGGCAGCCTTTCCTCCAATGCGAAGACGCGGATGAGAGTGGACGACCGGGTCCCGTAGTTCTCGGTGTGGACGCAGGCGGCCTGGGTCTCGGGACGGCGGCTTCCCGTCGCCGCCGTTGCGGTGGGCGCCGAGTGATCGGCGAGGACGCGGCGGAGTCTCGTCATCAGCGCGTCGCCGGTCAGCTCCCCGGGGGGACCGAGAAGGCTGCGGACGTTGTCGGCTTTCACCGACGGGGCCGTCAGGGGGTTGTTCTCGAGGATGTGGACGCCCGCGTCGAGCCGGTCGGCGGTCGGCTTCTCGCCGTCGGTCAGATCGATCGAATAGAGCGACCGCCGATCTGCGACCAGCAACCAGGCCGGGTTGTAGTCGGCCGGCCGGACGGTCCGGAGGAATTCCTCGACAGCCCCGTCGGCGTGACGGTGGCAGCCGAGGATCAGCGGCAGTTCCCCCCGGGTCCGCTTGGACGGGTCGGCTCCGTCGGGCAGAGGCCGGTTGGTCAGGCCGGCCACCAGGCCGTGGTCGTTGACGGCCAGCCAGGTGCCCCCCGCCACCTCGTCCCGGCCGCCGAGCATCCGGGGGTCGGACGACCGCAGGACGGCCATCGCCGTGGCCGGACGATCGAGATGTTCGTCCCGGTTGGCCCCGACGACCAGAGGGGCGGCGGCATCGAGTCCGAAGGCCATGACCAGGAGACACACGAGGAGGACAGGGTACCGGGGGAGTCCTCGCCGGCCCCCTTTCCCGGCTGATTCCCGGCCCCTCCCCGGCCGCTTCCCCGTCGGCTCCCCCGTCGGCTCCCCCGGCGGCTCCCCCTGTTGCAGCCGGACCGCTGCATCGCCCGGTGCCGATCCTGGGCCATCCAGAATTGTCACTCTGAGTGCTTAAGGCGTGACCACTGCGCGCCGATGTGCGGGATACGCAAGACAGCGAGCCGGGGGGCCGGAGTGGGCACGGAAGCCAACGCGTCGGTGGCGGGAATCCAGAGCTTCGGAACCGCGACCCTGGACGATTCATCGACAACGGATCTGCGGAGGTCTGAGTGAGTATCCGGCCTGAACAGCCTGAGCCGTTTCTGCGCGGCTGCGTTTTCCCCGCCGTCACCGATGCTCCGTACCCCAGGGCCGATCCGGCCGGGTCGGAGTACCTGCCCGCCGATGTCTGGTCCGCCGCCCGATTGCCCGTCGGGGTCCGGCTCGAACTGGTCGGCAACGCCCGGACGATCCGCGTCTGGTACGAGACGTCGCGGGCCGCGCTCGGCTACCGGGGTGAGTCGGCCGGGTGCGCCTTCGTCGCCTACCGGGCCGGTCAGAAGGTGGCGATGGAGGAGGCGGTCATGGGTGAGGGGATGGCCGAGCTCACGCTGACGGGCCGGCCCGACCTGCCCGTCACCGTCTATCTGCCTGAGGGGATGTCGCCGCTGATCACGGGCGTGGCCGGCGTCGAGGACACCATGGTCCCGGCGCCCCTCCAACCCCGCTGGCTCGCCTATGGCGACGCCGTGACACAGGGATGGCTGGCTTCGGCCCCGGCCATGGCCTGGCCCGCCGTGGCCGGTCGGAAGCTTGGTCTCGACATCTGCAACCTCGGCTACGCCGGCACGGCCCGGGGCGAGACGACCTCGGCCCTTACGCTGGCCGAAACGCCGGCCGAGGTGATCTCGATCGCCTTCGGCCTGAACAACTGGAGCCGTGTTCCCCACACTCCGGCGCTGATGGCGGAAGAAGTCCGCTGTTTCCTCTCCGTCGTCCGCGACGGTCATCCCGAGACACCGGTCGTCGTGGTCAGCCCGACGGCGCGGCCCGATGCCGAGGGCGAGCCCAACCGTGTCGGGGCCACCCTGGCGCAGCTCCGCAAGGCCATGGAGGACACGGTCCGGGCCCAGATCGAAGAGGGCGACGAGAACCTCTTCCTCGTCGAAGGTATGACTGTCGTCGATCCGGCCGATCTCGAGGACGGCATCTACCCTGGAGACGAGGGCCACCGCCGGCTGGCCGCCGCGGTCAGCAAGATCCTCGTCCCCCAGCTGGCCGACCTCCAGGCCGCCGCCGAGAAGCGCTGGGCCGCCGAAGGCGTTTCCGCGGTCGCCGTACCCGTTCCCGTCCCCGTCGCCTACGCCGACGACGTTTTCTCGACGATGTCTGTCGCGCCGGAGTATGCGTCCGTGTCGGTCGAAACCGTGTCGGTCGAAACCGTGTCGGTCGAAACCGTGTCGGTCGAGGGCGTGTCGGTCGAGGGCGT
>DATNJD010000283.1:0-2683 GCA_035604075.1 Acidimicrobiales bacterium | reverse complement strand
AGGCGGGTTGGAGAGCTCCAGGACCGAGATTACCCCCGCCGTTGTCGAACAGGACACGGAGCCGGGGATCGCCGGCGGCATAGGACTTCTCGGCGGCGGACACCGAGGGTTCGGTCGTGAACCGGAGTGCGGGCACGGTGGCGGCCGGCGCTCCCCCGGTGAGACTGGTGTAGAGAGCAGACGCGACCGGGGCCAGGATCGCTGACGGCGTGGGGACCTGGCCGGCGACGTAGATGTCGAGGAATTCGAGCCAGCGCGAGATGGTGTCGGGCCCGAGCGAGTCGGTGTGGGTGCCGTTGAGCATGGTGACGTAAACGGTCTTGTCCCCTTTCAACGCCGTGATGAGCGCCGGCCACTGGGGTCCCACCTCCTCGTCCTCGAGCGATCCGACGAGGAAGACGGGCACTTTGATGTGGGTGGCCCAGACCGCCGGGGACCGTCGGTCGAACAACGACGGCGTCCGGGCGAGGCCGGGGCCGACCAGTTTGGCGAGGGTTTCGGCCTCGGGATGAAGGCGCTGATTGGCCAGGCAGGTCTTGTCGCCGGTGGCGATCTCGGCCGCCGCCCAGGGCTGACCGCTCTGAGGTGCCGCTTGGGCGTCGACGATACGTTGCTCGATCCAGCCCTTGGCGAAGCCGTTGTTGTAGATGCCGCCCGGATACCCGGTCGAGAAGAGGTCGTCGGTCGGGCTCAAGGGGGTGATGGCGGCCAGGTCAGGGGGATCGGTTCCGGCGACGGCGAATTGGGAGAGCCCCGAGTACGAAATACCCACCAGACCGACCTTGTGGTGCAACACCCAGGGTTGGGACCCGACGGCCTGGACGACGTCGTAACCGTCGTAGTCCGAGGGGTAGCCGAGAAGATCGAAGGCGCCGCCCGAACACCCCGTGCCACGCATCTGGACGCTGACGCTGGCGAAGCCGAGCAGGGGCGCGAGGAGAGAGCCGACGACGGTGGAGGTGTCCGGCAGCAGCGGATCATTCGTCGGGGCCTTGCCCTCCTCGGCGTCAATGAGGCTGTGGGGCGCAGCCGTGCCGTACCCGGAGTACTCGATGACCGTGGGGAAGGGACCGTCGGCCAGGGTTTTTCCCGGCGGGAGCCGGACGGTGGCGGCGATGAGGACGCCGTCGCGCATCCGGACGTAGTTGAGGCCAGCGTGGAGGTGTTGCGACGAATAGAACGACGGGGGTGGCGTGGACGAGGTGGTGGAGAGGACGGAGAGGGATGCCGTGGCACGCGTCGTCGCCCCGGTGCGCTCTTCGAAGCGGTAGCCCGGCCCCGGGGTGAGATTGCGGACGATCAGGCTGCCGAGCGTGTCGACGACACCCGTTGCGACCTTGGCACCGGCGCCGTTGAGCAGAGTGAGCCGGGTACGGGGCGGGGCCCCGAGGACGTAGGCCTCGTCGATGGATCCGTGGCCGTGGAACGTCGCCGAGCGAAACGAGGCGGCGGCCGGGCCGGACAACGGGACGGCGATGACCGCCGCCACGGTGCAGGCGACCGCCACACCGGCGATGGCGCGGGCCCGGAGGTCGCGCCCGCATCCGTCCCTCGCCACGGACCACCCCCGTCGTCGTCAGGCGTACGCATGACCGCAGTGGCCTGCGGCGACAGGGTACCCGCCGAGCGACCGGGGCGGGAGCCGACGCCGCGTCGGGAGCTTGCCCGGCGCTACGGGGCCGGAACGTCGCGGCGCATGACGACTCGCCGGGAGAGATCGAGCCCGAGGGCGGCGTCGGCCTCGAACACGGCGCGCAGCCCCGGTGTCCAGCGATCTTCGGGAAGAACGGCGAAGCCCAGGTGCTAGTACAAGGGCCGGTTCCAGTCCACGTCCGAGAAGGTGCAGAGCGTCACCGCGGCCATGGCCTGGCCGCGGGCCCAGGCGCAGACCGTCTCGACGAGCCGCCGGCCGATACCCCGTCCCTGGAAAGCCCGCGCCACCGACAATTGCTCGAGGTGGGCCAGGCCGTCGACGGGCTCGACGAGAGCGAAGGCCACGAGCTCCCCGGGCGGCGCCGTGTGACCGTCCGCCGCGCCGGCCACCCACAACCGCCCGTCGGTGCGTGCCCGTTCGAGCTGGGCCGGCGCGGCGGTGTCGTCGAACCCCTCGGGGACGCCGGGATACCCCCGGTAGCGGCGATCGCCGTCACGTTCGATCTCCGCCAGACGGGGGATCTCGGAAACGCGTGCGGCGCGGATGACGACGTCCACACGACGACAGTACGGTCGGACACGCCGCAGTGTTGAGCGGGTCAGCGTGAAGCGGGTCAGAGAACGGGGCAGAGAAGAGGAGGGAGCCGTGGCCGAGAGCGAGCAACTCGACGATGCCCTCCCCCGCCTGTACGCCGTCTACCTGGGTGGTGATCCCGCGCCCGGCCGACTCGGGGAGGACCACGAGGTGGTCTTCGTGGTGTCCACCGACCCCCGCTCGGCGCGCCGCTCGGCCCGGGCCAGGTGGTCGGGGGCCGACCGGAAGCCGCACGTCGACATGGTCCAGGAGCTCGATGCCGTGGACGGCTACGAGGTGGCTCTCATCCACAACGGGAAGACGAGCGCGACGGCCGTCGATGCCACCTACGAACCGACCTTGCCCGGCGACGACACTTCTGACTGAGCGTCAGAAACGGGTATGATCGGCCCGAATGCGAGCGATCGCGTCCACGTCGCCTGACCGGCACTCGCT
>DATNJD010000282.1:0-32435 GCA_035604075.1 Acidimicrobiales bacterium | reverse complement strand
CACGTTCGTTCGATAAACGCGGATCCAACTCTCTTCGTTTTTTGGGGGTTGCGCCGCATTTCTCACCAGCCGTCCGAGAACGTTCGTTATGAAAAGTGGACCCGCCGGACATCGCTCCGCTCAATCCCGGACCCTCCGCGGACTCGGTTGCCGACCCCGTAGATGGCCATAAGGTGGCCACCCTTTTCGAGGTTGCCAACGCCTGAGGTGGCCACAGGGTGCGCATCTTTTCGAGGTTGCCGACCCCGGAGGTGGTCACAGGGTGCGCATCTTTTTGAGGTTGCCAACGCCGGAGGTGCGCATAGGTTGCGCACCTTGACCAACGGATGCCAACCTCGAAACCTGGCCGCCTATGTCCAGGGCGCACGCGGTCCGAAGCGGCGACCACGCCGTCACCGAGGAGGCCCTTCGGCCCGCAGACGGCGAGCTGCGCGTCCTTCCGCCCACCTTCGTCGCCCTGAGCGAGGACCAGGCCGAGGCGGCGGTGAGCGCCCTGGCCGAGCTGCTGGCCGCTGCGACCGAGCGGACCGGGGGCGAGGCCGGGGGCACGGCTCCTTGACCAAGCGCAAGAGTCGACCGAAGCTTGGGTCCGAGGACAAGGGGGAGGAAACCGTGCGCGTCGCCACCTATACCCGCATCTCGACCGACGAGGCCCACCAGCCCTACTCGCTCGAAGCCCAGGACCAGCGCCTAGGCGCTTACATGTCCAGCCAAGAAGGCTGGAGCCACGTCGCCAGCTTCACCGACCAGCTCTCGGGGGCGAGCCTGGAGCGCCCGGGGCTGCGCCGGGCCCTGGCCCAGGCGAGAGCCGGTCGCTTCGACGTCCTGCTCGTGTACCGCACCGACCGGCTCTCTCGCAGCGTCCGGGGCCTGGCCCAGGTGATCGAGGACCTCGACACCGTCGGCGTGGCCTTCAGATCGGCCACCGAGCCCTTCGACACCCAGGCCGCCGCCGGTCGCATGATGGTCCAGATGCTCGGGGTGTTCGCCGAGTTCGAGCGGGCCACCATCATCGACCGGGTCATCGCCGGCATGGAGCGCAAGGCCGCCCAGGGGGGCTGGTGCGGCGGACACGAGCCCGTCGGATATCGGGCCGTGAAAGGCGAGGGCCGACTGGAGGTCGACGTCACCGAGGCGCCGGTCGTGGTGTCCATCTTCGACCGCTATGTGCACGAGCGCCTGGGATCACACGCCATCGCCGCCAAGCTCAACGAATCCGGGCACCGCAGCCGCGCCGGGCGCCCCTGGTCGTATAAATCGGTGCTTACCGTGCTGCGCAACCGCACCTACCTGGGCGAGGTGCACTTCCGGGGCGAGTGGCATTCCTCCACCCACCGATCTTTGGTCGACCCCGGTGTCTTCGACGCCGCCCAGGCACTGCTTAAAGAGCGCGGTGAGGACCACGGCAAGCGCGCCGCCAACGGATCGGACTACCTGTTGTCGGGACTGGTGGTGTGCGCCGGCTGCGGCCGGCACTTCTGCGGGACCCGGGCCACCGGCCGCAACGCCACCTACCGCTACTACACCTGCGGCGGACGCCAGCGCTATGGGCGAGCGACCTGTGACGCCGATCGCCTTCCCGCCGACGCCCTCGACGCGGCGGTGGTCGATCAGCTGCTCACCGTCTTTGCGGACGGCATGCTGTTCACTCGGGCTGCCGAGCGCGCCGCACAGCGGGCGGGGTCCCGAATGCGCCAGCGGGAACAAGAACGGGAAACGCTCGAGACCGAGCTGGCCAAGACCGAGGGCGCCATCGACCGCTACCTGCGGGCATTCGAAGCCGGCACCCTCCCCGAAGCGGCGTGCGGTTCACGGGTCAAGGCACTGAGCGAACAGGCGGCTGCGCTTGCTCGTCGTCGTGAGGAACTTGACGACGACTCCGACGCGGCGCCTGTCCCGCCGTCTCCGGCCGAATTGGCTGAGCTAGGTGCGCGAGTGCGCGAGGCCATCGCCACCGGTTCGCCCGCGGTCGTCAAGGAGCTGCTACAGGCCCTCGTTCACGAGATCCGGGTCGAAGGTCGCAATGCCATTCGGCCGGTGTTCCGGGTACCGCAGGGGACCGGAGACGAGAACGCGGTTCGCGCACTGTCGCGGTCGGTGGGCGCAGAGGGACTCGAACCCCCGACCTCAGCCGTGTGAAGGCTGCGCTCTAACCAGCTGAGCTATGCGCCCGGACGTCCAAGTACCCGGCACCGGATTATGTCACGACCGGCTTCGACCAGCGCCCACGAGAACCGAACCCCGCTGACGCCACGGTGGGCATTCCTCCCGATCAGGATCCCACGGGAGCGATCACGTCGAATGCCAAGGCCGCCTCCATGGCGGCCGCCGATCGGATGACGACCAGATCGGCGTGCTGGGGACCGACGAGTTGTAGGCCCACCGGGAGCCCGTCGGCGCTCAGTCCGGCGCACACCGACGCCGCCGGAGAGCGTGTCATGTTGAACGGGTAGGTGAACCGGACCCAGTTGGCGTCCAACTCGCCGTTGATCATCCCCGCGCCGTCGAGGCCGCGCCGGGGTGGCAGGGCGGCACAGGTGGGCGTGACGAGAAGGCGCACGTCGTGGAACAGGTCTACCAGCCGCGTGTTGAGTCGATGGCAGGCGTCTTCAGCCCGGACGACGTCGAGCACGGTGAGGTGCTCGGCCGCCCAGTCCATCGACGCCGCCAGGAAGGGGTCGATGCGCTTCCAGACGTCGGTGCCCCGGTAGGGAGCGAGGGTGCGCAGGTTGTAGGCGGTGGCCAGTGTCAACCAGTCGCGTACCGGGTCCTCGTCGAAGACGGGCTCGATCTCGACCACGTCGGCACCGAGCGACTCGAGGACGCTGACCGCACGCGTGCAGATCTTCAGCACCTCGTCGTCCACCGGTGCATAACCGAGCGTCGGCGACCACGCCACGCGCACGGGCACCTGGGCGTCCACCAAGGCCGCCGGCCACGACGCCTCGGGACGCGGCAGGGAGCGGAGATCGGTGGCGTCGGGGCCGACGACCACGTCGAGAGCAGCCACCACGTCGGCCAGTCGGCGTGCCATGGGGCCCTTCGTGGACAGGTTCTGCCAGTCCGGGGGTTCGGCGCCGCCCGACGGGACCCGGCCGAGCGACGGCTTCATGCCGCTCAGGCCGCAGCACGACGAAGGGATGCGGATCGATCCCCCGCCGTCGGAGCCCGTGGCCAGGGGCACCATGCCCGAGGCGATGGCCGCCGCGCTCCCGCCCGAGGACCCACCGGGGCTGTGATCGAGGTTCCAGGGATTGTGGGTGGGCCCGAAGACGGTGTTGTCGGTATCGCCCTTCCAACCGAGCTCGGGCGTGTTGGTCTTCCCCACCACGATGCAGCCGGCCGCCTTCAATCTGGCCACCAGGCTGGAGTCGGCGGTGGCGGCCGGACCGCCGGCGAACACGGGAGAACCGTGGGTCGTCACGAAACCGGCCGCGTCCTCCAGGTCCTTCACGCCGATGGGTATGCCGGCGAGTGGCCCGGGATCGCTCCCGGCGGCGACCATCTCGTCGATCTGCGCCGCCTGCTCCAACGCAGATGTGTCATCGATGGCCACGAAGGCGTTCACCGTGTCGTTGAGGGCGTCGATGCGTTCGAGGGCGTGAGTCACGAGCTCCCGGGCGCCGGTCCGGCCGTTCCGGACATCCTCGGCCAGCGCGATCACGGACACTCGGCGAAAGTCCATGTCACAGACGTAGCACGGTTCGGTCGTGCGTGTCACCGGGACGCGGTCGCCCCAACGGTATCGACCTCAGGGTCGATCGCCCGGGTAGACAGGACCGGAAGCCAGGCGGCAACCTGGGACGATGGCGCCCCCTCCCCCGCCGGCCGGTGGCAAAGCAGCGGTCGTTCTCGATCACGTGGCTGTGGCCGTGGAACGCTGGGCCGATGCGTGGCCGAACTACGTCCACGAGCTCGGTGGGACCTGGCACTCGGGGGGTGTGAACAGCGGCTTCAGCCCGGCCCAGCTGACCTACGCCAACGGGGCCAGGGTCGAGGTCCTCCAACCGTGGGAACCCGAGAACAACGACTTCCTGCGCCGCTTCCTCGATCACAGCGGACCCGGCCCCCATCACCTCACCTTCAAGGTCCCCGACATCAACACCACCCTCGAGCGGGTGCAGAGTGCGGGATTCGAGCCGGTGAACGTCCGGTTGTCCGATCCCCATTGGCGAGAGGCGTTCCTCCATCCCCGCCAGGCCACCGGTGTGGTCGTCCAATTGGCCCAGGCGGAGTCCGAGTGGCGCTCCCCGGCCCCCGAGGGATTCCCCGACCCGACCGTGCCGGCGGCCTCTCTCCTGCACGTCACCCACGCCGTGCGCGTTCTCGACACGGGCCTGGCGCTCTTTCACGAGCTGCTGGGCGGCATCGTCACCGCCCGCGGCCGCGGTCCGGGGGAAGCGTGGGACTTCGTCGACCTGACCTGGCCCGGTCCGCTCGGTCTGCGCCTGGTTGCCCCCGCCGCCGGTGGCGACGCCGCCACACCCCTTCGGAGCTGGCTCGGTGACCGACAGGGCCGCGTCCACCACCTCGCCTTCTCCGTGCCTGCGCCACGTCCGCTCTCGGTGACAACTTCGGCCGGCGATGCGGAGGTTCGTGCCGGCGAGATCCCGGGCGTCCTGCCCGGGTCGGACTCGGTGCAGGTGGTGGGGGCCCGGGACAATGGGGGCACCGGTCTCGTTCTCCGCGCTCCCGCCTGAGGCGCGCCCGCTCCGGGGGGCCGACCAGCGCTGACTACGCTGGCGCACCGTGAGCAAGGACGACAACGGCACCAACGGGTCGGCCTCCGCCGACGAGGGCTCCGGACGCACGTCCGTCCCCAAGCTCACCGTCGGCCAGCGCATCCTGACGGCGCTTCCCAACCTGCAGCGTCAGCCGAAGGCCCCGCCCTCGCGATCCGTCCGCGGTGCCCGTCCGGCCGCATCCGGCGCCGGTGGCGATGCCGATTCCGGTGGCGAGACCGTGCAACCCGACGAGGTGCTCGCACCCGGTTCGGAACCGCCGACGACCGGACGACGGCGCGACTCGTTCGTTCCACCCGCACCGCGACAACAACGCGGCGTGCCGTCGGGCATGTCCAAGGAAGAACTGACCCACATCATCAAGAAGCTGGACGACCGCGAACGATTCCTGGCTCTCGTCTCCGCCCCCCTCGGAATCGTCGTCGGTCTCGTGCTCACCATCGGGGCCATCCATTTCAACCCGCCGGTGCACCACAAGAACCACGTGAGCACCGGCTTCATCCTCTTCGAAGGCGGCGCCCGCGTGGTGCTGGCGGGCATCTTGGTCCTGGCCACGGTGACGCGGCGCCGATCGTTCACCGCCTTCGCCCTGCTCTTCCTGGGCACGTCGATGGGATTCCCCTTCGCCCTGCCGTTCTGGGCACTCGGCATCTGGCTGATCTTCCGGGTCTTCAAGTGGCAGAAGGAGCTGACGGCCATGACCGGCGCCGCCGCACGCGGTCGGCCCGAACCCCGGGCCCGGGGGAGCTCCGACGCCGCCACCCGCCGACAGGCTCAGATCGAGGAGCGACGACGGGCCCGGGCCGACCGCCTGAGCGCGCGCTCGAGGGGCCGTGGCGCGAGGAGCAAGAAGCAGCCCGAGCCGGCGGGGCCACCGCCGAACAAGCGCTACACGCCCCCGAAGACCGTTCGACCGAAGCCACCGCTTCCGTAGCCGGGACATCGGGCGGAACCGATCGGCCGCCCGTGGACCGACCACCGGCCAACCGACGGCCGCAGAGCGGTGCGTCAAGCGGCGTGATCTCCCCGCGAGGCGTCGTCCACGAAGAGCGCCGAGCGCAGAAGGCTGAGGATCTCCTGGCGACGGCGGACGAGGGAACGGGCCGTCGGCTCCTCGCCGAGGGCCCGTAGCACCTCGACTTCGGTGATCATCCCGACCACCGTCGAGTAGATGGCGAGCAGAAGCAGACGGGGTTCGTGTCGTCGCATGGCCCCGCGGTCCATCTCGGCCTGGAGAAAGCCCGAGGCCCGTCCCACCAGGGGATCGAGGGCCAGGGTGAGCCGGGTCGCCGCCGGGGGGCCGAGCCGCCCCACCTCGCGCACGAGGCCGAGGAGCTCGGGCCGCCGGGCGGCGAGGCGGAAGACGGAACGGACGACGGCCTCGATGCGGGCCCAGCCGGTACCCGCCCGGGCCAGCGACTCCTCGAGGGCGCCCGACAGCTCGGCCGCCGACCGGTCGATCAGCGCCTCGAGGAGGACGTCTTTCGACGAGAACCAGTAGAGGATGGACTGCTTGCGCATGCCCAGGCTGTCGGCCAGCGCGTCCAGCGACGTCGCGTCGTAGCCACGGGACCCGAAGGACACGAGGGCGGCGTCGAGGATCCGGTCCGCCGTGGCCCCGCCGGTCCGTCGACCCCTGTCCATCTACCATATGGTAGACAGAGACGGTGCCCGAGGTGCGCACCCCTCCCGCGAGCTCCGCCGGCGCCGGCCCCGGGCCGGCCGATGACCTCCCCACGGCGACCCCGGAGGGCGGCCCCCTGTCCATTCCGACTGCCCTGGCCGGGACCCGCATCCTGGTGACGGGGGCGACGGGGTTCCTGGGCACGGCGGTGGTGGAACGGCTCCTGCGGGCCGTCCCCGACTGCGACGTCGCCGTCCTCGTCCGTCCCACCCGGAGAATGTCGGCGGCGGCACGCACCGGACGGGAGATCGTGCGCAACGACTGCTTCGACCGGTTGCGCGCCGAATGGGGTGACGCCTTCGCCGACCGCATCGAAGGCCGCCTGGTGGCCGTGACCGGCGACGTGAGTCGCGACGGCCTCGGTCTCGACGACGCCAGCCGGCAGGTCCTGGCGTCGTGCGACACCGTGATCCACTCGGCCGCCACGGTCTCCTTCGACGCTCCCCTCGACACCGCCGTCGAGGTCAACCTCCTCGGGCCGTCGCGCGTGGCTGCCGCCATCGCCGAGGTGGCCGAGGCGCGGCGCCGGGAATTCCCCGACCGGCCGCCCACGCACCTCGTCACCGTGTCGACGGCCTACGTGGCAAGCACCCACCAGGGCGATGCCACCGAGACCCTCTTCACCGACGCCGTGCGGTCGGGGGCCCGGGCCCGGACCCACTCGACGGTCACCACCGAGGTCGACGTCACGGCCGAGATCGACTCGGCCCGCCGGCTGCGCGCCGACCTCGAGTCCGAATCGCGCCGGCCGGGACGACTGGCGGGGTTCACCAAGGCGGCCCGTTCGGAGCTGGGTGCGGCGGGAACGCACGTGTTGGCCGAGCGGGCGGAGAAGTTACGCGACGACTGGGTGCGCACGCAGTTGGTCGACGCCGGCCGGGCCCGGGCCCAGGCCCTCGGGTGGCCCGACGCCTACGCCTTCACCAAGGCGCTCGGTGAGCGGGCCCTCGTGGGCGCGCATCGCGACGTCGCGATCACCGTGGTCCGACCCTCGATCATCGAGTCGGCCCTGGCCGAACCCCGGCCGGGCTGGATCCGGGGTTTCCGGATGGCCGAGCCGATCATCATCTCCTATGCCCGGGGACTGCTGAAGCAATTCCCCGGCGTCCCCGAGGGGGTCGTCGACGTCATCCCCGTCGACATGGTGGTGGCGGCCCTCCTGGCCGTGGCGGCGGCGGGGCCCGATCCGGCCGGCGCCACCGTCTACCAGGTGGCGTCGAGCGCGCGGAACCCCCTGCGCTACGGCGAGCTGGTCCAACTCGTGCAGAGGTGGTTCACCGACCACCCTCTCTACGACAGCGACGGCCAACCGATCATGGTGCCCGAGTGGTCCTTCCCCGGGCGGGGCCGAGTGCAGCGGCAGCTCAAGCGGGCCACGTCCGCCTTCGCCGTGGCCGAGCGGGTGCTCGGGGTCCTCCCCGTGCGCGGGGAACGGGCCGACCTGGCGGCACGGATCGAGGACCAGCGCACCCGGGCCGAGCGGGCCCTCGGCTACGTCGAGCTCTACGGCGCCTACGCCGAGACCGAGGCCTACTTCCGCGTCGACCGGCTGCTGGCGCTGTGGGACCGGTTGGACGGCGCCGGACAAGAGGCGTTCTGCTTCGACCCCGCCGTCATCGAGTGGTCCCACTACGTGAGCGATGTCCATCTGCCGTCCATCGTCGAGCACGCCCGGGTGCGGTCGACACCGGCCCGCTCCACCATGGTGAGCCGCTCGGACCGGGCCACCTCGGCCGTCTTGTCCCCCGACCGGCACCTGGCCGCCTTCGACCTCGAGAACACGCTCATCGCCTCCAACGTCGTCGAGTCCTACGCCTGGTTGGCCAGCCGGCACCTGCCCGCCGGCGAGAGGGTGACCTTCACGGCGCGCCTGGCGCGCGAGGCCCCGTCCCTGCTCGCCCTCGACCGCCGCGACCGCGGTGACTTCCTGCGCAGCTTCTACCGCCGCTACGAAGGGGCGTCGGAGGAGCTGTTGCGCCACGACTCCTGGGAGCTGTTCCACCACCTGCTGCTCACCAAGTCCTTCCCGGCGGGTTTCGCCCGGGTCCGCGCCCACCGTGCCCTCGGTCATCGGACGGTGCTCATCACGGGCGCCCTCGACTTCGTGATCGAACCGCTGCGGCCGCTGTTCGACGAGGTGGTGTGCGCCTCTCTCGGGGTCGACGGCGACGGGCGCTTCACCGGGCGACTGGACGACCGTCCCCCCACCGGGGAGGCACGGGCCCTCGTGCTGGCCGAGTACGCCGCCGACAACGGGCTCGATCTGGGCGAGTCGGTCGCCTATGCCGACTCCACCTCGGACCTGCCGCTGCTCGAGTGCGTCGGATTCCCGGTGGCCGTGAACCCCGAGGCCCGGCTGGCGGCGGTGGCCCGTCGGCGGGGCTGGCACGTCGAGCAGTGGGACAAGGCCGGAGGCGGCGGCCGCCCCGCTCTGCCCATGGGCCCCCTCGACCACGGCGTGTCGCGTTGGTGGACCCGGCTCGAAGGCGTCATCGACACCCTGTCGGCCGGCCAGGGCGTGCGATGAAGGCCCTTCTCGTCGAGCGTTCCCTCCCCCGCTTCGCCGCCGCCCGCCTGGTCTCGTCGCTCGGCGGTTCGGGGACGAGCGCCGGGCTCGGCCCCCTCCGGCTCACCGACGTGGACGCGCCGGAACTCCCCGGTCCCGGATGGCACCGGGTGCGGCCCTTGCTGGCCGGGATCTGCGGATCGGACCTGGCCACCTTGGACGGCCGCAGCTCGCGCTATTTCGAGGACATCGTGAGCTTCCCCTTCGTGCCCGGCCACGAGGTGGTGGGTGTGGTGGAGGAGTCGGTGGACGCCGGCCTCGCCCCCGGCACCCGGGTGGTGGTGGAGCCGGTGCTCGGGTGCATCCCCCGCGGCATCGACCCCCCGTGTGCCGCCTGCGCCGACGGCCGGGTCGGCGGGTGCGAGCGGGTGGCCTTCGGCCACCTGGCCCCGGGGCTGCAGATCGGATTCTGCTCCGACACCGGCGGCGGCTGGTCCCACGCCGGCCTGGTGGCCCACCGCGTGCAACTGCACCCGGTGCCCGACGCATTGTCCGACGACGACGCCGTGATGATCGAACCGACGGCCTGCGCCGTCCACGCCGCGTTGGCCGCCGGGGTGGAGCCCGGTGACATGGTGGCCGTACTGGGCGGCGGCACGGTGGGGCTCACCACCACGGCGGCACTGCGGCAGCTGGCCACGCCCGGAGCGCTCCTGGTGGGAGCCAGGTACGGCCATCAACGCGATCTGGCGGGCGAGCTCGGCGCCGACCTGGCCGTCACCCCCGAGCAACTGACCCGGGCCGTGCGCCGCCGGTCGCGGTCGTTCGAGAGCTCGGGACATCTGAGCGGCGGGGCCGACGTCGTCGTCGACTGCGTGGGCAGTGCCGACTCGGTCGCCCAGGCCCTGGCCATGGTGCGGCCCCGCGGTCGGGTGGTGCTCGTGGGCATGCCGGCCAAGCTCACCCTCGACCTGGCGTCGCTGTGGCACCGCGAGGTCTCGCTGGTGGGCGCCTACGCCTACGGCAGCGAACGGTCGGGCGCCACGCGGCGACGGACCTTCGACATCGCCATGGAGGTGGTGGCCGCCGCCCACCTCGGTCGGCTGGTCTCGGCCCGCTACCCCCTCGAGCGTTTCGAGGAGGCGGTGGCGCACGCCGGCGCCGCCGGGCGACGCGGCGCCGTGAAGATCGTGTTCGAGATGCATCCCCGCAGCCCGAAAGGACCGGCCTCATGAGCCCCAGACCGGGATTCGTCCTCGACGTGGACCGTTCCACACCGCCCACCTTGTTCTGGCACGGCGAGGGCTTCCGGCTCGAGCGCCTTCCCGTCGGCAGCCGGGTGCTCTATGCCCCCGAGCCCGTCGATCCCCTCGACGATCCCGTGGCCGCCATCAGGGAGGCCCTGCTGCACCCGCTGGGTGACGCCGAACCGCTGCCGGCTCTGTTGCGCCGCGACATGAAGCTCACCATCGCCTTCGACGACGTCTCGCTGCCCCTTCCGCCCATGCGCCGGCCCGACAACCGGCAACTGGTGATCGAGCAGGTCCTCGACCTGGCCGCCGAGGCGGGGGTGGACGACGTCGTGCTCATCTGCGCGCTGGCGCTCCACCGGCGGCTGACCGAAGCCGAGTTGCGCCACATCCTGGGAGACCGGATCTACGACTCCTTCGAACCCCACGGGCTGTTGCAGCAGCACGATGCCGAAGACCCCGACAACTTGATCCACCTCGGTCTGACCGACCACGGCGAAGACGTCGAGCTCAACAAGAGGGCGGCGACCTCCGATCTCCTCGTCTACGTGAACGTCAACCTGGTGGCCATGGACGGTGGCCACAAGTCGGTGGCCACGGGCCTCGCCAGTTACCGGAGCCTGCGCCATCACCACAACGCCCGGACCATGCAGCACAGCAAGTCCTTCATGGACCAGCACCGGTCGGAGCTGCACACCTCGAACTGGCGGATGGGCCGGTTGATCGCCGACAGCGGGGCGAAGGTGTTCCAGATCGAGACCACCCTCAACACCGACACCTTCCCCCCGCAGATGCGCTTCCTCGAGCGACGCGAGTGGGAGTGGTCGGCGCGCGACCGCGCCGCCTACATCGCCACGTCGGCCGCGCTCGAGCGCACCCCCGACCGCCTGGCCCGCCAGATCCTGCACTCGGTGCGCTCCCCCTACCGGCTCACCTCGGTCCAGGCCGGCGAGGTCGAAGCCGTGCACGCCCGGACCACCGAGAACGTCTACCGGCAGCAACTGGTGGCCGTCGAGGGCCAGACCGACATCCTGACGCTGGGTCTTCCCTACATCTGTCCCTACAACGTGAACTCGATCATGAACCCCATTCTGGTGGCCTGCCTGGGGCTCGGCTATTTCTTCAACATGTACAAGGGCCGGCCCCTCGTCCGCGAGGGTGGCGTGGTCATCATGAGCCACCCGACGCCGTGGGCGTTTCATCCCGGACACCACCCGAGCTACATCGACTTCTTCGAGCAGGTCCTGTCGGAGACCACCGATCCCTCCGACGTGGGTAAGTACGAAGAGGCCTACGCCACCGACCCGTGGTACGTCCATCTCTACCGGACGGGCCACGCCTATCACGGTGTCCATCCCTTTTACATGTGGTACTGGTGCGCGCACGCCCTCGAGCATCTGGGCGGGGTCATCATCGTGGGCGGCGACCGCGCCGCTGTGCGCAGGCTCGGGTTCACCCCGGCCACGACGATGGCCGACGCGCTCGAGATGGCGTCCGACGTCGTCGGGCCCGACCCCTCGCTCACCCACCTGCATTCTCCGCCGCTGCTCATGGCCGACGTGTCGTGATGGCACGGACGCGTCGTTTCCCGTGGGCGTCGCCGTACTGGCCCGACGCCCTCGAGCGCCAGACTCCGGACCGCAAGCTCGGCGTCGACTACGACACCGAATGGTCGCGGCGCTATCCGGCCCGGCTCGTGCGGGCCATGGTTCTCGACAACATCACCCGTCCCCTGGCCCACGCCGTCGCCTCTCCCGACGTGCGGGGGGCGGAGATGCTCGAGCTCGTCGAGGCGCCCGTCATCTTCGTGGCCAACCATGCCAGCCACGTCGACACCGGGCTCCTGCTGTCCATCCTTCCCCGGCGCTTCCGCCACCGGGCCGTGGTGGCGGCGGCGGCCGACTACTTCTTCGACCGGCGGTGGAAAGCCCATCTGTGGGCCCTCGGTCTCGGGGCGATCCCCATCGAGCGACACAAGGTCAACCGACGCTCGGCCGACACCGCGGCGGGTCTCCTCGGCGAGGGATGGAACCTGATCATCTTCCCCGAGGGGGGCCGCTCCCCCGACGGCTGGTTCCAGGAGTTCCGCGGCGGGGCCGCCTACCTGGCCCGGCGCACGGGCCGGCCCGTGGTCCCCGTCCACATCGAGGGCACCCGTCGCATCCTGCCCAAGGACAGCGGGCCCCTGCGCCGCCATCAGACCCGGATCACCTTCGGCACGCCGCTCTCCCCCGTCGAAGCAGAGGACGCCCGGCGGTTCGGCTCCCGCATCGAGACCACCCTCGCCACCATGGCCGACGAGGTCCGCAGCGACTGGTGGACGGCGCGACGACACGCCGCCGCGGGCACCACTCCGTCGCCACGCGGTCCCGACGCCGCCGCCTGGCGCCGCGCTTGGGCCCTCGGGCCCGACCCCCGTGACGACACCGAGGTCGACGAAGGCCGCTGGGCCGTCTCGGACCACTGACAGCGCACCAGTACCATCCGACACGGTGACAGCCGACAGACGACGGGCGCGCCACGTTGCGATGTTCGTCGCAGCGTGGCTGGTTGTCGGACTCGCAGCATTAGTGGCGATGCCATTGGCGTCGGCTCAGCCCACATCGTCGGCCACCGCACCACACGGCGTACGGCCGCACTTCAACGACATCGAGGACGGATACTGGGAAGTGGCCGCCGACGGCGGCGTCTTCGCCCACGGCAGCGCGCCCTACGAAGGGTCGCTGGGCGGGACGAGACTCGACAAGCCCATCGTGGGCATGGCGTATGACCCCACCACCGGCGGCTACTGGTTGGTGGCCTCCGACGGTGGCGTCTTCACCTTCGGGGGCGCCACCTTCGATGGGTCGATGGGCGGAAAGCCGCTGCACGCGCCTATCGTCGGCATGGCGGCGGACCCGAACTCGGGTGGATATTGGCTCGTCGCGTCCGACGGTGGCGTCTTCACCTTCGGGGGCGCCGCCTTCGACGGCTCCATGGGCGGAAAGCCGTTGCGCGCCCCTATCGTCGGCATGGCGGCGGACCCGAACTCCGGTGGCTACTGGTTGGTGGCGTCCGACGGTGGCGTCTTCGCCTTCGGCGGTGCGGCTTTCGACGGGTCCATGGGAGGAAAGAGACTGGACGAGCCCATCGTCGCCATGGCCGAGGACCCCGACTCCGGCGGCTACTGGCTGGTGGCGTCCGACGGTGGCGTCTTCTCCTTCGGTGGAGCGCCCTACGAAGGCTCCACAACGGGCCACCCTCTGGTGCGGCCCGTTGTGGGGGCGGCCGCCACCTCGGAAGGAGACGGCTACTGGGAGGTGGCTTCCGACGGCGGCATCTTCTCCTTCAACGCCCAGTTCCAGGGATCAGAAGGCAGACAAGCCCTCACGGCACCGATCGTGGGGATGGCGCCTTACCTCACCGTCTCCACCAGGCCGACGGTGGGCCTGGCGGCGTCGGGCTCCGGCGCCGGCAACGGCTACTGGCTCTTCGCCGGTGACGGCACCGTGTCGCCCTTCGGCTCGGCCCCGCCCTTCGGTTCCGTTTCCGTCGGCGACAGCCAGGGCGTCGGCATCGTCCGAACACCGGACGGCGGGGGCTTCTACGCGGTCGACGACCAGGGATGCCTGGGCACGGGCGGTGACGCCGTCTTCCAGGGCGACCTTTGCACGCTTGGTATCCATGCTCCGGTCGTTGGCATGGCCGTCACGCCCAATGGCGGGGGCTACTGGTTGGTCGGCTCCGACGGGGCAATCTTCAGCTTCGGCGACGCGCCGTACGAAGGTGCTGAGGGTGGAAGAAGCATCCCTGCACCGATCGTCGCGATGGCGGCCGACCCGGCCGGGGCCGGCTACTGGGAGCTCGGGCAGGACGGAACGGTGTACCACTTCGGCGCCGCCGCCGACCATGGCAGTTGGCGCGCCTCTCCCGATCTCGTCACGGGCATGGCGGTCACACCCGACGGCGGCGGCTACTGGCTGGTCGACGTCACCGGCAACGTCGAGCCCTTCGGCGACGCCGGCGACTTCGGCTCGTCTGCCACCGTCACCGACGTCGTCACCGGCATCACGGCCACACCCGACGGCGGGGGCTACTGGCTCGTGAGCGCCGACGGCAACGTCTATCCCGAGGGCGACGCGGTGAACTTCGGCTCCACTTTCGGCGTCCCCTGATCGTCACGCGCCCGAACGGCCGTCGTCACCCGTCAGGACCTCCGCCCTCCCACCCATCGGCGCCACCGGCCACCGGCCGCCCGCGGCGATCCCGACACCGAGCGGATCCGCTCTGCGTGCAACGCCTCCTCCTCGTCGTCGTCGAGCGGCGCGGGAGCCGTCCCCGTGGCCAAGCCCAGCAGCAGGTCGGCCAGCCGGGGATTGCGGGCCAGCACGGGGCCGTGCATGTAGGTCCCCACCACCCGGCCCGCCCACGCCCCGTCGGTAGCCGCGCCGGCCCCGTTGCCCACACCGGCGACCACCCGGCCGAGCGGCTGCGTCGAGGGACCGAGACCGGTCACCCCGGCGTGGTTCTCGAATCCCGTCAGCCGGCCCAGGGGGAGAACGCCCGGGGCCACGCCGACGTCGCAGGGCAGGTCGAGCGGATCGGCCAGCACCTCACCCACGGCGCGCCGTCCCGTCCCCTTCACCGTGTCGACATCGAGCAGACCGACACCGGGGTAGGGACGGCCGTCGGGACCGGGAAAGGAATGGCCCATCATCTGGAAGCCGGCGCACACGGCCAGCACGGTGGCCCCCCCGTCGACGGCCCGGGCCAGCACCCCTTCGGCCAGCCGTTCGGCCGCCTGCACCTGGGGCCCGTCCTCGCCCCCGCCCACGCAGTAGACGTCGCCGCCGGCGGGTAACGGCTGATCGGACATCGCCAGCACGAGCTCGACCGCCATGCCCCGCCAGGCGGCCCGCCCCGCCAGCACCCGGCCGTTGCCCACGTCGCCGTAGGTTCCGAGCAGATCGGGGTAGATCACCACCACCCGCAGGGCCGAGGGACCGAGAGGGCTCGCCCCCGACGCCGTCCGCGGTCCGGGCACCGGGCTCCCCGCCACGACGGCGCCCGGCTCCGTCGCGGTCTCGTCGGCCGCACCGACCGCCGGCACCTTCACCGACGTGAGACTCGGTGGGCGAGGACCCCCACCACCGTGACCCGACAGAAGCCGCCGCAGGTCCTGGAAGGCCGTGTAATTGCCGACATACTCGACCGACGGCGCACCCGAGGCAGTCAGAGCGTCGAGTTGGTTCCCGACGGTCAGGTGGGCCACCCCGGCGTAGCGCAGCCGGACGGCGAGGTCGCGCCGCCGTTCGCCGGTGGCCACCACCAGCCGACCGGCCAGCCGCTCGAAGCCGACGTCCCACAACCACGACGGGTCGTGCCCGTCGGCGATCCGGGCGTTGATGCCCACCACCACCGGCGTGCTCTCCCCGTCGATCAGGTCGAGCAGCTCCGTCCATCCCGCCGGGTTCTTGGCCAGCAACAGCCGCGCCCGCGTCCCGTCGTGGTGGGCCACGGCGTAGCGGCCCTCCACGTCGTCCACGCCGGCCATGGCGCGCACGGCGTCGCCCACGTCGACGCCGAGCACACCGGCCGCCACCGCCGCGATCGCCCCGTTGGCCCGGTTGGCCCGGCCCGGTAGCGCCAGCCCCAGGCCGATCCGCCGCCCGTCGGCCAACAACAGCTCGTCGCCGGTCAACCGGACATCGGGCTGCGGACGGCCGAAGCCGCACGCACACGACCACCCCGGACCGTCGCCGTCGAAGACGATCCGCCCGTCGCACGACGGACAACCGACGGCGTCGCTGCGCCACAGCAGCCCCGCCCCCACCCAGATCACCTTGGGGGCGCTCCCCGCCGCCCACGCCACCAGCGGGTCGTCGGCGTTCGCCACCACCGTCGTCTCGAGTCCCCCGAGCGCCCGGCGCCACCGGCCGGCCATCATCCGCACCTCGCCCACCCGGTCGAGTTGATCGCGCGACAGGTTCAGCAGCGCCACCACCCGGGGGTGCGTGGCCTCGGCCACCACCGGCAGGTAGGCCTCGTCCACCTCCAGCACGGCCGGCGCCCCCGGTGGGGCGATGGCCAGCGCCACGGCCAGCCCCGGGGGCAGGTTGGCCCCGGCCGTCGAGGTGGCCACCGGGCCCGTCGCGCCCACCGCCGCGGCCAGCAACCGGGTGGTCGTCGTCTTGCCGTTCGTCCCGCTCACGAGCGCCACCGGCCGGTCGACGGCCAACCGCCGCAGCAGACCGGGATCGACCAGAAGCCCCACCCGACCGCCGATCACCGAACCGGAACCGAAACCCAACCGGCGCGAGGCGCCGCTCACCGCCACCGCCGCCCGCCCGGCCAGCCGGGCCCGCGCCGGAATCCGGGACCCGGGACTCACGTAGGGCGATGTCCGGGCGGGAAGGTCCGGGCCAGCTCCTCGGCCGAGGGCCGGCCCTGAAGGGCCGCCTCGTCGGGCAGCAGGGTGGAGATGGCCGCCATCACGGCGGCACTGTCGGCCACGGCGTCGTCGAGCCCGAGCCGGACCGCTGGTCCCATCCGCACCCGGATGTCGGGCGGCCGGGTGAAATTCGTCATGTTCGGCACCCGGGCCGACCGGGGCCACACCTTCTCGGTCCCCCACAGCCCGATCGGCACCACCGGCGCGCCGGTCATCGCCGCCAGCCGGGCCGTCCCCGTCTTCGCCCGCAGCACGGGATCGAAGAAGGCCTCGCCCCGCGGGATCGTCCCCTGGGGCAGGATCACCACCAGCTCCCCCGCCTCGAGGGCCCGCTGCGCGTCGCGCAGCGGTTGGTCGGAGCCGCTCCCCCTGTCCACGCTGATCCCCCCCAGCGCCCGGGCGATCTGCCCGACCACGGGCGCGTCGAACAACTCCCGCTTGCCCAGGAACCGCACCGGCCGCCCGGCGCGCGCCGCGACGATGGCCAGAGCCACCACGTCGAAGTAGCTCCGGTGGTTGGACGCCAAGAGGGCAGGGCCCCGGCCCGGGATGTTGTCCAACCCGGCGATGTCGAAGCGGGCGTACGGAAAGGACTCGGGCCGCACGAACGGCCGCAGCATGTGATACGGCTCGAGTCCCACCACCTTGGGCACCCCCGGCGGCCGGTCCCAGTGCTCGATGGGCCACCGCTGCACGGTGGCCAGCACCCGCAGCCGCCGGTCGGGGTTCACCGCGTGGGGATGACCGACGGCCCGCAACAGCGGCGCGTCGAAGACGCTGTCGGAGTAGGCGTGGCTCTGCGCCAGGTCGACCCCGGCCCCCGCCGCCCACCGCCGCACGGCCGACACCTTCCCCGGACCCCAGACGAATTCGCCCTCGATCCCCCCCGTGTAGCGCCCGTCGCGGCGCCCGTAGCGGGTCCCCACCACGGCGTCGAAGCCGGCCAACTCGGCGAAGGGGGCCACCAGGTCCACGGGCGACGTCGTCGCCAGCACCAGCAGCCGACCTTCGGCCCGGTGCCCGGCCAGCACCGCCGGCGCATAGGGCTGCACCAGCCCGGCCAGCTCCGCCGCGGCCCGTTCTCCGGACCGGCACATCGCCTCCACCTCCCAGCCCGTCGTGAACCGGGGCGCGGCCCGCACCATGGCCATGAAGGCGAGGCTCTCCCCCTGCGCTTCGTACAGCCGGTAGAAAAGGTGTTCCCCGGGTAGCGAAGGCCGGCCGTCGTAGAGACCTTCGGCCCGCATCGCCGCGCTCAGCACCCGGCCGCTGGCCCCGCGCAACAGGGTCCGGTCGAGGTCGACGAAGACGGCCCCCCGGTGACTCGCAGCCCGGTCCGGGGCCTGGTGCGGCGCGCCCACCGAGGAGGACACGGTCGCCTCCCGGCTCGACTTCGCCAGCGACTTCGGTGCCGATTTCGGGGCCGACTTCGGTGCCGTTTTCCGTGCCGATTTCGGTGCCGATTTCGGTGCCGATTTCGTTGACGATTTCGTTGACGATTTCGGTGGCGATTTCGGTGGCGCTTTCGGTGGCGCTTTCAGGGTCGTGGCCATGCCCGCACGATACCGCCGCGACCCGTCGAGAAAATGGGGTCCTGACGCGGCGAAGGGACCGGATGGGGGGGAATCCGATCCCTTCGCACCGACTCGACAGGGATGGCGGGGGGGGTGTCCAGTCCCTGGGGTCTGCGACCTATTTTGCGCTTTCGCGAACAATCAGTCAAACAGCTATTACAGATTTGTGGTATCTCTAATAGCGATGGATATCAGGCACCTCCGAGCCCTGGTCTCGGTGTCCGAACACGGATCGTTCTCGGCCGCGGCCGACGCCCTCGGCACCGTCCAGTCCAACATCTCGGCCCACGTGGCCCGGCTGGAAAAAGAGCTGGGTACGACCCTGGTCGACCGCTCGGCCGGCCGACTGACGGCCGAAGGGGAGGTCGTCGCCGCCCGGGCCTACCGGATCCTGGGCGAGATCGAAGCGGTCACGGCCGACCTGGGGGCGCTGCGCCAAGAGGTGGGGGGCACCGTCCGGGTGGGCATGATCGGCACCACCGCCCGCTGGATCACCCCCGTCCTCCTGGCCGACCTGTCGGCCAAGCATCCCCTGCTCCACCTGGTGGTGGCCGACGGCACCACCTCGGGACTCGAACCCCAGCTGGCCGCCGGCCGCTTCGACATGGCCGTCCTCACCCTGCCCATCCCCGGACGCGACCTCACCTTCGAGTCGCTCTTCGAGGAGGACCTCGTCCTCGTGGTCCCAGTAGACGATGATCCCCTGGTGGGTGTGGCGCGGATCGCCCTCACCGACCTGACCAAGTTCGATCTGCTCCTCCCCGCCCCCGGCACCCCCTTCCGGGCCGAGATCGACGCCGCGGTCCGACCGGCGGGCGTCGAGCTCCGACCGCGCGCCGAGCTCGACGGCGTGCGGCTCCTCGCCTCGCTCACCTTCGAGGGCTACGGCCCCGCCATCCTCCCCGCCACCGCCGTCCCCCCCCACCTGAGGCCCCGCTTCCGCTCGGTCGGCATCGACGACCTGCCGCCGCGCCACGTCGTGCTGGCCCAGCGCACCCGGGGCATGCCGTCGGCCGGGGCCCTCGCCGTCATCCACACCCTGCGCCATGTCCTCACCGACCCCGACCGGCTCCCCCAGGGCGTCCGCGTCATCGGCCCCGCCACCGCCCGCGTCGAGGGATCGTTGCGCGTGGCGGGCATGCCCAACGGCTGATTCCCCTCCGCGCCTTTCCGCGTCATCGCCTCCCCTGTGGCCGCGTCGTCGGGCCGCCCCCGGGGCGCCTGGGATCGCACAGGGGGGTCCTGGTTAGAGTGCGGCGGTGCCGAACGCCCTTCCGCGCCACTCGACCCGCGCTCTGATCGCCGTCTCGGCGCTGGCCGTCATCATGTCGGCCTGTTCCGGCTCCTCGACCCCGGCGGCGGTGACCCCGTCGGGTCCGCACGACGCCGTCCCCGCCACACCGACCAGCCACGCCGACACGGCCTTCGCCGCCGCCGGTCCCTACCGGGCCGGGGTCGTCTTCGAGACCACGCCGACCGGCGACACCGTCGTCATCTACTACCCCGTCGACCCGTCGGCCGCGGCCGGCAAGCCGACCTACACCATCAACCTGCTCCGCTGGTTCACCGGCTCTCCCACCGCGCCCATCCCCGCCGGCCTGCCGTCGAGCCTGCCCACCACCCTGGCCTCGACCGCCTACGAGAACGTGCCCATCAGCACCAAGGGCCCCTTCCCGGTGGTCCTCTTCAGCCACGGCTACGGCGGATACCCCGAACAATCGAGTTTCTTGACCGACCACCTGGCCACCTGGGGCTTCGTCGTCGTCGCCCCTGATCACCGCTCGCGCGACCTGAAGGCGGTGGTGAGCGGCAAGCCCGACAAGAGCCAGGACGACGTCACCGACCTGCGCCAGGCACTCGCTCTGGTCACGTCCATGAACGATGCGACCGGCACTCTGCTCACGGGCAAGCTCGATCTCACCCGGGTGGCGTCGCTCGGGCACTCGGCCGGGGGCGGCGCCGCCATCAACGTGGCCGACGACAAAGACATCCGGACCTACATCGGCCTCGCCCCCGTGCCGGGGACGCCGCCGGCCGGCAAGCCCGGTCTGATCATGCAGGGCACGACCGACGCGGTGGTACAGCCGGGCGGGACCCTGAAGCTCTACGGCAGGCTGCACACGCCCAAGCGTCTGGTACTGATCGCCGACGCCGGCCACAACGTCTTCGACGACGGCTGCACCATCGGCGCCGCCCAGGGTGGCCTCGTGGCCTTCATCAAGACCCTCAAGCTCCCGCCCGCCTTCGAAGCCATCGCCACCGACGGTTGTACCGCTCCCGACGTCTCGCCGCCGACGGCCTGGCCGCTCATCGACCAGGTCGTCACCGCCCAGCTGCGTTACGGCCTGGGGATCGACGCCACACCGGTCGGCCTCGACAGCGGCATCGACCACGCCTTCCCCGGCGTCACCGCCTCCGTCAGTACGGCGACCAAGGTCACCAGCCTCAAGATGTGAGCGGCCGCGGTGTGCGCCACATCAACCACAGCGTCGGGCCGTCGGGGGTCACGATCTCCCCCGTCACCTCGAAGCCGTGGCGGGCGTAGAAGGAGATGTTCTTCTCCTTGGACGACTCGAGGTAGGCGGGCAGGCCGCCGGCGTCGAGCCGGTCGAGGACTATCCGCAGCAGCGTCGAGCCCACCCCGCAGCCCTGGCGGTCGGGGTCGGTCCCCAGAGTGCCGAGATACCAGTGCTCCTGGCGGGGTCGGGCCCGTTCGTAGGCCGAGAGGAGCCGGATCACGTCGGGGGTCTTCCGTCCCCAGATCGACAGATACGGCAGCACCGGCACGATCCGCACCAGATCCATCGCCCCCGGACGCGGCATCGCCGGGGGCGCCCACAGCGCGGCGCCGGCGCGATCGGCCGTCGTCCACACCTCACCGTGACGGAGATAGGTGGAACGCATCTGCAAGGCGAAGAAGCGTGCCAGCCCGGCCGCCCGCCGGCGCGGCGACCCGAAGAGATACAGAGACAGCGGGTCGTCGTCGAAGGCGCGGGCCAACATCGTCGACAGCACCGCCACGTCCTCGCCCCCGGCGCGCCGGGCACTGATCATCGGGACGGCGCTCATCGGGTGGCGCTCATCGGGCGGCGCTCAATTGACCGAGGGATGAGGCGGGTAGGCGGCGAGGAGCGCGAGCTTCCCCCCCTGTCGTTGCAGGACGTCGTGCCACAGCGTGTCGGCGTCGTCGGTGAAGATGTCGGCGGCCAGCGCGTCGACGACGATCCAGGCCCCGTCGGCCAGCTCGTCCTCCAGCTGGTCGGGCGACCATCCGGCGTAGCCGGCGAACATCCGCACGCCGCACACGGCCACCGGTTGCTCCTCGGGGGCCACGGCCAGGTCGACGGTACCCACGCCATCCAGGACGATCCGCCACTGCGACTCGTCGATCACGTCGGCCTCGGTCCGGGCCAGACCGATGACGGCGTCGGGCGACACGGGACCACCGCGGAACACGACCCCGGGGGGTGCCGCCAGGGCCTGGTCGCGCCAGGGGTCGAGGATCTCGTCGACGGGGAGACCGGTAGGCCGGTTGAGCACGACACCCAGGGCGCCCTCGGGGCCGTGGTCGAGCACGATGATCACGGTGCGATCGAAATTGGGGTCCCCGAGCTGGGGCGACGCCACCAGCAGGCGACCGATCAGATCGTCCGGGTCGTCGGCGTCGTCCGCCCTGGCTTCCGGCGCGTCTTCCGGCACCCCCTGATCATGCCTGGCCCCGGCCGACAATAAGGTGACCCGCCATGGACCGTGTCACCGTCTACGTCCACCCCACCTGCTCGAAGAGCCGGGCCGTCACCGAACTGCTCGACGGCCGGGGCACTGAATTCCACGCCGTCAACTACCTCGAGACACCCGCCGATGCCGAGACCCTCGGGCGGCTCCTCGACATGCTGGCGGGTCCCCCGGCGCAGCTGGTCCGCACCGACGACACCCGCTACGGCGAGCTCGGCCTCACCGCCGCCGACGTGGCCGACCGGGCCGGGGTGATCATCGTTCTGCTGGCCCACCCCGAGCTGATGCAGCGTCCCGTGGTGGTGCGAAACGGCCGGGCCGTCGTGGCCCGGCCACCGGAGCTGTTGATCCCGCTGCTCGACGACACGCCCCTCGACTAAGGGCGCACCTCGAGAGCGAGAGAGCGCGAGCCGAGGTCGACCTTGGTGTTGTCCTCGGCGTAGCGCAGCCCCTGGACGTTGTAGAGGGTGACGGGACGGTCGGCCACGGGGAAGGGGCCCCAGTGCCACGTCCCCTGGTGCAGGACGAAGTAGTCGAGCGGCTGCAGGAGAAAAGCGCGCACGTCGTCGAGGTCGGAGACGTCGGAGAAGCCGGTCGCGGCCGGGGCCACGGCGATGACGGACGGCACGTCCAAGGTGAGCAGGGCCTGGGTGTGGCTGTCGTGGCGGAACATGCAGTCACAGACGAGGCCGTGGTCGGTGTGGTCGATCTCCTGCGGCGTGTGGGAGATGACGTTCAGATGCACGTCGTTCCATTCGAACGTGAGCCGGTGGGCACCGTCGCTCGGATCGGTGTCGGTGACGGGGATCCAGCCGTAGGGCGCCCACGCGTCGACGGTGAGCGGCTCGGCCACGATGCTGCGGGCGATGTCGGCCACGGACTCCGGTCCCCCTTTGATCTACGCTGACGGCGCCGTCAGTCTACGGAGGCTGGCCGGTCCCCGGGCGAGGAGGGCTACGAGCATGGACGTCCGCAGCATCGAGGACGTGGAACCGGTCATCGAGCACAACGGGACCGTCCCCGTGTGGTGGCTGGTCAAGTCCCGCGAGATGAAGGAGATCACCGACGGGGGGTACCTCGAATTGGTCAACGAATTCGAGGTGGCGGGGGGCGGTTACGTCGACCCGCATTCCCACCCGACCCACGAGTTCTATTACGTCATGTCGGGCCGGGGGATCATGACCATCGAGGGCGAGGACCAGACCATCTCGCAGGGCGATCTCGTTCACATCCCGCCCGACAAGGTGCACAGCCTCCGCCCGGTGAGTGACCATGCCCCCATCCACTGCTTCTGCTTCGCCGTGGGCGTGAAGGGCGCGGGGCCGATCGACTACACGAACCACTGACGGCCCCCGGGTGGCCCGGATCCTCGTCACCCGCATCCTGCCCGAGGGCGGGCTCGACCCGCTCGTGGCCGCCGGCCATGACATCGTGCAGCGGCCCGGGGACGTCGCCTACAGCCCTGAGGAGCTGACCGCGGCGGTCGTCGACGCCGACGCCGTCGTCTGCCTTCTCACCGACCGGATCGACAAGGCCGTTCTGGCCTCGGGGGCCGAGGGGCGGTTGAAGGTGGTGGCCAACGTGGCCGTCGGGTACGACAACATCGACGTGGCCGCCGCCCACGACCTCGGCATCGCCGTCTGCAACACGCCCGGCGTCCTCGACGAGACGACGGCCGATCTCGCCTTCCTCCTCATCCTGGCCGCCAGCCGGCTCTCGTCCGAAGCCGAGCGCGACGTCCGGGCCGGGGCCTGGACGGGGTGGGGCATCCGGCAGTACCTGGGGCGCGACGTCCACGGCGCCGTCCTCGGTCTCGTCGGCTACGGACGCATCGGCGCGGCGGTGGCCCGACGGGCGACCGGCTTCTCCATGGCCGTCCTGCACCACACCCGCCACGACACCGGACTCCCCGGCTTCACGGCCTCCCTCGACACCCTCCTCGAGCGCTCCGACATCGTGAGCCTGCACGTCCCCCTGAACGACGCCAGCCGGCACCTCATCGGCGCCCGGGAATTGGCCCTCATGGGACCCGACGCCGTCCTCGTCAACACGGCGCGCGGACCCGTGGTCGACGAGGAGGCGTTGGCCGACGCCCTCCACGACGGCACCATCTTCGCGGCGGGGCTCGACGTCTACGAGCGCGAGCCGGCCATCTCGGCGCGGTTGCTCGACGCTCCCCGCACGGTCCTGCTTCCCCATGTCGGCAGTGCCACCCAGGCCACGCGGGCCCAGATGGCCCAGATGGCGTGCCGCGGGGTGTGCGCCGTCCTCGAAGGGCAACGCCCGCCCAATCTGGTCACCTCCTGAGGACGTCCGCGAGCCGCGGCGAGGCGCCGAGGCGGCGTCAGACGATCTCGACCGGGGACGGATCGAGGCTGAGCAGCTCGACGGTGGTGCTCCCGGCCACGAGAGCCCGGAAGAGGCCTTCCTCTTTTTCGGCGCGGGCCCGTCCCGCCACGAGCACGTCGTCGAGCCCCTCGCCGGGGATCACGGTCACGCCGTCGCTGTCGCCCACCACCCAGTCCCCGGTGTGGACCACGACGCCGCCGACGGGGGCCGGGGCCCCCACCGATCCCGGCGCCACCTTGGCCGCGCCGCGCAGCGCCACCGTGGTCGAGAAGACGGCGAAGCCGTGGGACTCGAGGGCGGCCACGTCACGGACACCCCCGTCGATGATCAGCCCGGCCAGCTTCCGGGCCTCGGCCCCGGTGGTGAGGACCTCACCCCAGTAGCCGAACTCCTCCTCGTCGCCCACGTCCACCACCAGCGCCGATCCGGCCGGGGCGGTGGCCACGGCCACGTGGATGGCCAGGTTGTCCCCGGGGGTGCAGCGCACGGGGCAGGCGGGAGCGGCGATCCTCGCCCCCTTCCACGCGGCGCGCAGCCGCGGCGCCATGGGCCGGCCCCCGCTCTCGCCCAGGGTGGCGGCACCGAGAACGAGCAGGGCGGCCGCCGTGGCGCGCGGCGAGGAGCTGTCGTGGTTCGGGGTCATGGCAGAAGCGTAGAGCGCCGGATGCGACGGGCCCGCGCCGCCTGGCGCCAGGTCACGGCCACGGCCCCGCGGTGGATGGCCTCCTGGCGCAGCCGGTCGGTGACGTCGTAGTGGTCGTGCAGGTGGTCGCGCGGATGGCCCTGGAACCAGGCCCGGCGCAAACCCAGGGCGGCGGCGAAGGCGTGCAACTCCTCCGTGGTGTCGGCCGTCAGGTGCGACCACCGCGCCGTGACCGGCCCCACCGTGGCCGGCTGCCGCCAGTCGTCGACGTAGACGGTCACCGACGCCGGTCAGCCCTGACGGACCACGTCGGCCGCCACCTGGGCCATGGCGGCCATCTGCTCCATGTAGTGCGCGCTCGAGCGGTGCCGGAAGCGCAGGCTCACGGTGGTGGCCCCGAGGGCGGCGTACGACCGCAGCGTGATCGCGGCGGTGTCGGGGTCCCCGACCGGATCGAGCGCCCGTTCGGGGGCGAGCACCACCTCGAACCGGTCGCCCCGCCCGCTCACCGCCTCGGCCACGGCACCGTCGCCCAGCATGGAGGCGAGCTCGTCGTGGGTCAGCCCGAAGGGGATCCAGCCGTCGGCGAGCTCGAGCGCCCGCCGCAGCGACCGACGGGTCCGTCCCCCCACCCAGATCGACACATGGCGGTCGAGGCCGCTCGGCTCGACGATGAATCCCGCATAGCGGTAGTGGTCACCGTCATAGCGCGGGCTGCGCCGGCCGAACGAGGCGCGGATGGCGCGCAGCGCGTCGTCGGCCCGCGGCCCGCGGCCCTCGAACGGCGCGCCCAGGAGGTCGAACTCGGCCTCCAGGGATCCGACACCCACCCCCAGGATCACCCGCCCCCCGCTGGCCGTATCGAGGGTTCCGTAGCGTTTCACGACCTCGAGAGGATGGTGGTAGCCGAGCACGAGGACGTGGGTGAGCAGGCCGATCGTGCTGGTGCCGGCGGCCACGAAACTCAGCGTGACCAGGGGGTCCCAGTACCGACCGCCGCGCACCGAGGACACCTCCTCGGGGATGGCGATGTGCTCGGGGCACGAGACCCAGCCGTAGCCGAGCCGTTCGGCCTCGCGGGCCACGGCCACGACGTCGGCCATGACGCCGTCACGCTCCCAGGCCGGCGCCTCGAAGCGGGGATTCATGTTCACGATGGGGGTGACGATGCCGAGCTGCACGGGCCTCCTCGGTGAGCGCCGTCGAGCGTAGGCGACGTCTTGGCGGGAAGCCCTCGCCCGGACCAGCGCCGCAGTCGGACATCGTCGTCTACACGAGCAGGACCACGGCGGCGGTCACCCCCACCACGATGATGACCACGCGCAACAGTGGTGCCGGGAAGCGACGACCGAGCACCCCGCCCACCTGGCCACCGATGATCGAACCCACGGCGATGAGGGCGGCCGCCTCCCAGGCGATGTGGGTCACGGCGATGAAGACGAGGGCCGAGATGCCATTGGCACACAAGGCCAGGACGTTCTTGGCGGCGTTGAGCCGCTGGATGTTGTCGTCGAGGAAGATCCCCAACAACGACATCAGGATCACACCCTGGGCGGCGCCGAAGTAACCGCCGTAGACGCCGGTGGCGAAGATGCACACAAAGAGCGGCGGCCCGCCGTGACGCGGTGAAGCGCTCCGGTCGGCCAGACGGCGCGACAGGCGCGGCTGCACGGCCACCAGCACGCAGGCCAGCAGAATCAGCGCGGGGACGACATGGCGGAACACGCTCCCGGGCAGGGCGAGCAAGAGCACGGCGCCGGTGATCCCGCCGGCGATGGATGCCGTCGCGAGGACGAGCAACCGTGGTCGCTGGCCGGCGAGCTCGCGGCGGTAGGCGATGGCGCCGCTCAACGAGCCCGGGGCCAGGCCCACCGTGTTGCTCACGTTGGCAACGATGGGGGTGAAGCCAAAGGCAAGCAGTGTGGGGAAAGTGATAAGCGACCCCGAACCGACGATGGTGTTGATCGTTCCCGCCACGAGCCCGACACCGACAATGGCCAGGGCTTCGAGGACGGGCATGGGCAGGGTCTACCGGAGTCGCCCCCAGGGCTCAAGAATGGGCACGACCGACGCTCCGTGAGGGCCCGAAAAGACAGGCCCCGGACTACTATGGAACCCGACCTGAGTCCGGGGGGCGGCCAGGTGGAGGGGGCTGGCGTGTTTCGAGGACTGCGGCGAGAGAAGCCGCCGCACGGAGGATGGACGGGGCGAAGCCTGTCGTGGGCGACGGTCGGATTCCTCGGCGCCGGTGCTCTCGTGGTGGCCGGCGCCACCCCCGCCATGGCCCAGAGAGCACCGCACCGAGCCGGTCCCGAGCGGGCGTTCACCGCTCCGGCCCGAAGCGCCACCCGGAACACCGTCTGCCAGCCCCGACCGAACAAGCCGTGTCCCACCAACAACCCCACGTGGTCGGGCTATGTCGTGAGCCCCGAGGCGGGCCACCAAATGACGACGGTCAGCGCGTCGTGGGTCCAGACGGCGGTGACCTGCCCGAAGCCCGACGCCTGGACGCTGTTCTGGGTCGGGTTCGACGGCTGGGACCAGATCGGCACGCCCACCGTCGAGCAAGGGGGATCCTCGGCGCAGTGCAACAGCGGCCAGGGTGTGGACTACGAGGCGTGGTGGGAGATGTACCCCACCAACGACGTGCAGACGGTCTTTCCCATCTCCGTGGGCGACCACATCAATTCGAGCGTCACCTTCTCGTCGACCGACGACAGCTACACGGTCTCGGTGACCGACACGTCCACACATCCCGAGAAGTCCTTCATCGTCGTGGCCTCGGTGACCGACAACTCGTACACGATCGCCCTGAACGGCGGCCCGGCATCGCAGCCGACGTCGTTCGCCGGCGGGCAGTCCGGTGGCGTGCTGTGCTCACCAGGAGCCCCGTGCCTCAACAGTTCGGCGGAATGGGTCGTCGAAGCCCCGGCCGGCGACGGGGGCGGTCTGTACCCCCTGGCCCGCTTCAGGCCCACGGTCTTCTCGTCCGCCTCCGCCGCTGACGACCAGGGCGACGAGGGATCGATCACCGCCAACGGATGGCTCTCCACCGCCCTCGACCTGGCCAGTGTGTCGGGGACCATGGAAGCGACCGTCACGCAGCTCAAGAATCAGGGACGTTCGTTCCGTGTCGTGTGGAGCCGCGCTCAGCTCCAGTAGTCCGCCACGCCCCGCCGGCGTAGTCGTCGAGACCGGCACCGATGTCGCCGTCGCGAAGCGTGGCCATGCCGTGGTCGTACTCGCAGGCCAGCGCCTCGGAGAGCGACAGCTGCCACTGCTCGTACGACGAGAGCCGGTCGCTGCGCAGCGCCTCCTGGGGAAGCGCCGCCAACTGACGGGCCAGGGCCTGTGCCTCGCCCAGGGCCTGTCCGGCGGGAACGAGGCGGTTGGCCAGGCCCATGCGCAGTGCTTCGTCGCCCGAGACGCCGCGTCCGGTGAGGATGAGGTCGAGGGCGTGGCTGTGCCCGAGAAGACGGCTGAGCCGCACCGTCCCCCCGTCCATGAGCGGAATCCCCCACCGCCGGCAGTAGACGCCGAAGACGGCGTCGACGGCGGCCACCCGCAGGTCGCACCAGGCGGCCAGCTCGAGGCCCCCGGCCACGGCGTGGCCTTCCACCGCGGCGATCACGGGCTTGGACAGAAGCATCCGGGTGGGCCCCACCGGACCGTCACCATCGGGCTCGACCCGGCTCACCCGCTCGAGGCCCGGCTCGCGCATGGCCTTCAAATCGGCCCCCGCGCAGAAGGTGCCTCCGGCCCCGGTGAGAACGGCGACCGACGCCGACGGATCGGCGTCGAAGAGCCGAAAGGCATCGGCCAGAGCGGTGGCCGTGGGACGGTCGATGGCGTTAGCCACCGGGCGACGGTCGATGGTGACGGTCGTGACCGGACCGTCGTGCTCCACCCGCACCGGTGCAGGCTCCGTCATCACGACGGGACGGCGACGTCCACCTCTTCGATCAGCTTGCGGGGGTGCCGGCCGTCGACGTAACCGATGAACGGCGGATGGATGTTGTAGCCGAGGAGCTCCTGCAGACGGGTGGGCAGACCCGAGGCGGCGGCCGGCGGCACCACGAGGACGTGGTTCTCGACCGGCCGGAGCCATCCCACGGCGTAGTGCAGGACGACGCCGAGCCGGTTGGCGTCGCTCGTGTTGGCCCCACCCCCGTGCCAGACGCTCCCCGGATAGATGAGTGCCGTTCCCGCCGGGATCTCGACGGTCGTGGTCTCGGTGTCGGGACCGGGGCGCTCATCGGTCCATCGGTGGCTCCCGGGCACGATCCGGGTGGCGCCGTTGGCGGCGGTGAAGTCCTGCAGCGGCCACATGACGTTGACCACGACCTCGGCATGGGGGCGCGGCAGCGGGTAGATGGCGTCGTCGGGATGCAGGGCTTGCTCCGTCTCGCCCGGACCGATGGAAATGCCCGTGGGCGCGCTCAGCTGGTACTGGCCGAGGACGCGGTCGAGCACACCCAGCACGACCTCATGGACGGCCAGCGCGTCGAGCGAGCGGGTCTTGCCGAAGAGGCCGTAGACGCGGTGGGTCCGGAAGCCCTCGAAATCACCCCGTCCCACCGGGGTGTCCTCCACCAGCGCTTCCAGCTCGGACCGGGCCCAGGCCACCTGTTCGGCCGTGATAGCCCCGGCGATGGTGGCATAGCCCTGGTCCTCGAGCGCCGCCACGATGTCCTCGACCATCGTCTGTCCTTCTCTCGTCGACGGGTTACCCTTGACAGTAACCTTCCAGAAGGGAATGTCAAGGGTGACCGATCTGAACGCCACGCAGGGATCGCTTCTGGGGTTCCTCCACGAAGGGCCGAAGACGGGGTGGGAGCTTCTCCAGGAGGTGGAGGGTGGCCTGTCGCACTTCTGGAACGTGACCTCCAGCCACGTCTACCGGGAGCTGCGCACCCTCGAGGATCGCGGCTTCGCCACCGCCGGGGCCCCGGGGGCGCGGGCCAAGGTGGCCTTCACCATCACGGCGGCGGGGCGCCGGGCGTTCCGGGAGTGGATCGCCGTGGCTCCGGGGCCCGAACAGATCCGCTTCCCGCTCCTCGTCACCCTCTGGTTCGGGCGCTTTCTCGAACCCGATGTGCTCGACGAATTCCTGAGCCGGGCCCGCACCGAGCACCGGCGTCGACTCGACCTCTACACCACCATCGGACCGGCCTGGGACGACGATCCCCAACGCCAGGCCGTCATCCGCTTCGGCATCGCCTATGAAGAGGCCGTCGTCGCCTGGCTGGCATCGCTGGCGCCCGATCGCCCCGGCCATGCGGAGCAGACGTAACGACTTCCGCTCTGGCAGCCGATAGATCGTCTACCGATGTAAGGTGACGTCGTGGCCCGAACGTCGTCGTCCAAGGCCAACGCGCGCCAGGCGCCGACGCCCAGCGCCGCGCTCGGCACCTTCGGCCGCTACGCCGGGCCCGCCACGCTGATCCTGTCCAGCCTGGCCGAGGGCGAGAAGCACGGGTATGCCCTGACGAAGGACATCGAGGCGTTCGCCGGGGTCCGCCTGGCCCCGGGCACGCTCTACGAGGCCCTCAGTCGGCTCGAAGGCCAGGGATTGATCGAAGCCCTGGAGAGCCACGACCGCCGCCGACCGTACCGGCTCACGTCGGTCGGGGCAACGGCGTTGAAAGAGCATCTCGCCGCGCAACGTCGGGTGGCCGATGTCGGGCTCCGCCGACTCTCGGGCACATGGGACCTGGCGTGACCACGGCCCGACGCGACCCGCAGCGCCGCGCCGAACGATTGATGCGCTGGTACCCGAAGACATGGCGGGCGCGTTACGGAGACGAGTTCTCGGAGCTGCTGACAGCGGAGCTCTCGGAGCGGCCGCGATCATGGCGCCGGGCGGCCGACGTGGCCTGGAGCGGCGTATTCGCCCGATTGACGAGCGCCGGCCTCACGGCGCACTCCCTCGAGCCTCACGACCAGGTCCGGGCCGGCCTGGCCACGCTGGCCGGCGCGTTGGCCGTCTTCCTCGTCTTCGGCACGGCGCTGTGGTCACAGTTGACGATCGGCTGGCAATGGGCGGAGCCGAACACGATCGGGACGTCGGCGGCGATGGTCGCCATGTCGGCCGTGCTGCTTCTCTTCGTCGTCCTGGCCACGCTGGCCCTCGCTCCTCTCGGGTGGAGCGTGGTTCGACGCCTCGGCCGTCGCCACGGGGGCGGACTCGTCCGCCCCTCACTCCTCCTCGGCGCCGGCCTCGTCCTCCTCGTCGTGGGCGCCCGGCATTTCGGCAACGGCTGGCCGGGAACGGGCGGCCATCACTGGGCTCATCAGGGTCTGGTGCCCGGCGGGGTGGCCGCCTTCCTGTGGGCCCTGACCTTGTCGATCTCCTCCTACTGGGCCCATCCGGGAGCCCTCCTGTCCTTTCCGCCGGCCGAGGTGGGGTGGATGATCGTCAGTCCCCTGGCCATCGTCTGTGCCGCCGTGGGGGTCACCAAGATCGTCCGGCGGCTCGACATGTCGCCCCGTCTGCAACGCTACGAAGCGCGGCTCGGGAATGCGGCGGCGGCGGCCGCGGCCGCATATCTCGTCGCGTCGTCCGTCTGGATCGTCGACGGGGGCCCGGGACCGAGGAACCTGTTCCATGCCGGGGCCATCGACACGGTCGGGTTGGCGGTCATGGCGGCGGCGGCCGCCGTTGCCCTGCGCACCGCCCATCGGGCATGCCATGCCGGTACGGCGTTGATCACGTCCTGACCACTTCGCGGCACCCGACACGCGGAGAGTGGGACACTGGTGGACATCGCACAGGGGGCTCGATGGCCGCAGTGACCGTTTTTGTCGATGACGCCGTTCTCGGCCGCCTCCCTCGGGTGTGTGTAGAGGACGGGATCGCCACCAACGACACCCTCTCGTTCACCCAGGATGTGAGCGGGACCGCCGGGATGGGCGTGGCCTGGCTCCTCGTGCTGGCCGGACCTCTCGGCTGGATCGGGTTGTTCGTGATCGCCGCCATGCGTCGGGGCGAGATGCTCACCGTCACCTTGCCCTACGGCGAAGCCGCCTACCTCCGGAGGACGAAGGCCCAGCGGTCGCGTCGCCTGGCCGCTTCCGTCGTAGCGGGCGGGCTGATCCTGGCTGTGATCTCCCTGTCACTGCGGTCCACCGACGGCCGCCTCCTGGCCGCGGGCCTCGGCGTCATCGCCGTGGGGGCCTTCGTCGCCATCGTGGTGGCGTCGATCCATCTCAACCGCCTGACCGTCCGCCTCCTTCTCGATGCATCACGTCGATGGGTGACCCTGGCCGGCGTGCATCCGACGTTCGCCGAAGCGGTCAACCACGACGGCCACGGATCACGCCTCCACTCGTCCCCCTGACAGCGGTCCCGGCTCACTGCCCTTCGATTCCTCGACCGGCGGAGGGGCCAGATCGAGCGTCCGTGACGCCAGGTTCTCGAGCTGCGACACGGTGACGGCCCGAAGGTCGGAACTGAACTGGTACTGCAGGAGGTTCACCTCGACGAGCAGCGACCGACCCGACCGGCTGGTACCGCGCGTGC
>DATNJD010000281.1:0-5336 GCA_035604075.1 Acidimicrobiales bacterium | reverse complement strand
GCGGGCCCGCCCCTCGCTCGTCCGTCTCGGCGACGGGGGCAGCGTCGCCTCCCACGGAGGGTCGTTGAAGAGGTCGACCCGCTGCGTGTCGGCGAAGACCTGGGAGGGGTCGTACCACGATGCGGGCCCACTCGACGACGTCCGTTGCCTGGTCATGAGAGAAAATGTAACGCTGCGCCGATCCTCGGTCGGGGATAGGGAGGCCAGACCGCCACGTCACGACTCGACGTCGACGCCCGCCGGGTGCGGCGCGCCGGGCCCTAGAGCTTGAAGGCGCAGCCGTCCCAGTAGGCCACGGGCCGCCGCTTCAGCCTCCCGCGAAGCTCGATCACGAGCTCGTGAGGGAGATCTCCGGCCCGGCCACGGACCCTCACCTCTATCCCCTTGGCCCCGACTCTCCCTGGGGCCCCGACCCCGAGGTAGTCCGGGGCGTCGACGGGCGGCTCGGTGGTGGAGTCGAGCAGGGTCAGCCCACCCCCGCAGCAACCATGGTGGCTCGATCGCACGTAGAGGACACCCCCGTGGGCCCTGACGTAGCGCTCGGCCTCCGGCGAGACGACCACCTTCACGGCGCCATGCTACGAACCCGGCCGGCGCTCGAGACGACGCTGCGGAGCCCACGGTGGGTGCCTCACGAGGTGAGGGCGACCACGCCCTCCCACTCGCCGAGCTCCAGGACACGGTGGAAGGCCTCACCGTCACGTCCCCGGTCGGTGCCGATGGTGATGCGGCCCGTCATCGTCTCGAGCGTGGCCCGCCGGTCGCTCAGGTTGAGGGCCACCACGACGTCACCACCGCGGGACCAGGCCCACACACCCTCGGGCGCCGAGAGGGACCGGTATGTCCCGGCCTGCAACTCGGGGGTTCTCCGCCGCAGGGTGATGAGGTCCCGGACCAACGTGAGGGTGGAGCGCGGGTCGGCGCGTTGCTGCTCGACATTGCACGCCCCGGTGGGACCGAGGGGCAACCAGGGGTGCGCCCCGGGAGCGGTGAAACCCCCACCGGGCCCATCGAGCCACGGCATGGGAGTGCGCATGGCGTCGCGCCCCGCGTACGCCGGCCAGTACCGAACCCCCAGGGGGTCGCGCAGGTCGTCTCGAGACACCGGCGAGTCCCCCAGTCCGATCTCGTCCCCCTGGTACAAGACGGGGGTTCCTCGGAGGCACAGCAACATGACCAGGGCCGTGCGGGCCTTGCGCGGGTCTCCGTCCGCCCAGCGAGACGCCAGTCGCGACATGTCGTGGTTCGAACCGGTCCACGCCGGCCAGGCGCCGGGGGGCAGCAGCGCCTCGGTGTCTTCGACGATCCCGCGCATGGCGGCGGCATCCAACGGGGCGGTGATGAAGGGGAAGTTGAAGGCGAGATCAAGCTCATCGTCGCCGTCGCCGTAGTAGTCGACCAACCTTTCGATCTTCACCGGCGTCTCCCCGATGAGGGTGCGCGCCGGGTCGTAGGAGTCGGCGACCAGTCTCCACCGTCGCAGGACGTCGTGGACCTCCGGTCGGTTCCCGTTGTAGACGGGGCGCTGTCCGAAGAGCTGCGCCTCGAAATCGTCGTCCTCGGTCGCCGGAGGGTTGTCCCGGAGCAAGGCGTCCTTGACGATGATGTTGCACACGTCGATCCGGAACCCGGCCACTCCTCGGTCGAACCAAAATCTCAGGATGGCGTCGAATTCGGCGCGGACATCCTCGTTCCACCAGTTGAGATCGGGTTGCTCGGAAAGGTGGTTGTGCAGGTAGAACTGGCCTGAGGGCGGATCCAGGGTCCACGCCGGCCCTCCGAAGCTGCTCACCCAATTGTTCGGGGCCGTGCCGTCGGGTTTGGGCGGAGCCCAGACGTACCAGTCCCGCCTCGCCGAAGTGACCGAGGAGCGCGACTCGACGAACCATGGATGCTGGTCGCTGGTGTGATTGGGGACCAGGTCCAGAAGGACACGGATGCCGCGACCTTTGGCTTGCGTCACCAGGCGGTCGAAGCTGTCCATCGTTCCCAGATCCGGTTGCACGGCGCAGTAGTCGGCCACGTCGTAGCCCCAGTCGGCGTTGGGGGACACCGTGATCGGGCTGAGCCAGATGCCGTCCACACCCAACCACTGGAGATAGTCGAGGTGACCGATGATCCCTTGCAGGTCCCCCACGCCGTCACCGTTCGAATCGGCGAACGAACGGGGGTAGATCTGATAGAGGACTGCCGTTTGCCACCAGGGGGCTCCGGGGCTCGCCGAGACCTCGCCCCCGGTGGTCACGGGACGGCGGGCAGGGGCTGCCAGTCGTTCACGACGACCCAGCACACCCCCTGCGGTATGTGATCGAGCGGGAACTTGCACTGGGTCGAGGGGGGCTGGTTGGTGTGCAGCCTCACCACCCGGTACTGGGTCGGGCCGAAGTACTTGTCCGGTCCGTAGCTAAGAACGGGCGAGTAGCCGCCGGGGAAGTTCGAGATCCTGGCCATGGCGGCGTCGAAGGTCTGTCGGTCGAGGTGCCGGCCGGCGGCCGTGGCCGCCGCCGCGAAGAGACGGATCTCCTGGCACCAACCCTGGACCGGCCCCTGTTCCTCGATGAAGTAGTTCTGGTTGCCCGGCGGGATCTGGGGATAGGCCTTGTGCCAGGCGACGAAACAGCTGCGCACCCCAGGGTCGTACCCCCCCTCTGACTCGGGCCGTGAGTCGTCGATCCCACCGAGCGTCTCCGTGGTCACACCCTCTTGGCCGTCGAGCGCCTTCTCATAGGGGAACGGGAGCAGGCCGAGGGCTGACTCGATCGAGTCCTCGTAGTCCGACAGCAGGAGCCTCGGGTAGTACTTCTGCGCTGTCTCGGCCGCCAAGACGGGGAAGAACACGTTGAACGGGATGAGCGGGATGACCGAGGTCACGCCGTCAGCCCGCAGTTGCTGGACGACCAGCGGGGCCTGGGCGTCGGTGGAGGCGGTGTCGGACGGGTCGGCGGCGATCGTCTTGACGATGGCCGTGATGCCCGCCCGTCTCAGGTCGGGGAGCAGGTAGTCGTTGAGCGCCACCTCGTCGCTCGCCCGGTTGCCCGAGATCACCCCCACCTTGGTGGTCCGTCCCAGGAGCCCGGCGCTCAGCCCCCAGTCGACGGTGGCCAGGAGGACGGCGGCGTCGTCGGGGCCGGTCCACCACAGATAGGGCGCTCCCTGTTGGGTCCAGTCGGTGACCGTGGTCCACTGGCTGAGCAGGGGGGTGTGGCCCTCCTGGGTGATGCACAGTTGGTTGTCTCCCGTCCAGGTCCCCACGCCGTCGAGCACGGCGAAGGCGGGCGGGCTGCCGTCGGTCCAGTCCTTGCACAGGGCCCGCATCCCCGTTTCGCTGGTGGGATCGAAATTGACGATGCTGGCGTCGATCGTCCGCCCGTTGATGCCCCCGGCGTCGTTGATGAGCTTGACGAAGAGCATGATCGCCTTGGTCTGTTCGGAGTACTCGATGTCGCCGGCGAAGCCGAAGCTCGACGCCAGCGAGGCCAGGTTGGACACCGGGAAGACGACCCTGATGCTGTGAGCGGTGACCCCCGCCGTGCTGCTGCTAGCCCGGACGGGGGTCGAGGCGTTGACGGGGGCAAGGGTGGTGGTGGTGGGTGAGCCCCCCGAGGACCGGGTGCCCACGGCGTAGGCGGCGGCGGTCACGAGCACCAGGACGACGGTCACCGAGACGACCTGTACGGCCGCCGACCTTCGCCGGAAGCGTCGCCACGACCTTCCCAGTCGTCTCCCGCCGTGGCCGGCCATCGCCCGTCGTCACCCCCGTTTCATCGAGCCGCCGGGCGGCCCGTGCCCGACGGCACAACTTAGGCGACGCCGGAGGCGGTCAGGCCTCCGACGTCGTCGAGGATGGCGGGCTCGAGCCGGCTCCGGGCGGCTCCGGCTCCGGCGTGCTCATCGACAAACCGACGCGACGAACAGCAGATGCCGGAGGGAAGCCAGCGCGGGTGGTGCGAGGACTACCTCGCGGCACTCACGAGATGGTGATGGAAAAGACTCTGGTGTCGGTGTTCTGCGTCCGGGCGATGGTGCGTGACCGTCAGGGTGAGGCCCCCGACGGCGGTCCGCCGGGGGCCTCGTGCCCTACTGCAATTGTTGGAACCCGATGACGGTATTGGGCCGATCGACGACCGGCGCCGCGTTCTGGGTGACCGTGAGGGAACCCAGGAGCGAGTTGTTCGTCACCGTGGTGCCGCCGGTGTTCTTGGTGACCGATATGAGGGCGATGGCCTGGCAGTTCTCCACCGCGACCCCTCCGGCGTTGGAGGCGATCGACACCCCGGCCAGCATGTCCGCCTTCTGAAGCGAGACGCCGGCGGTGTTGCCGTTCAAGGTCACCAGGCCGACGACGGTGTCACCCGGGCACGACGACGTCCCGTCGCCCATCACCACCCGGTTGGCGGCCCCCGTGGCATAGAGCACACTCACCACCGTCGTGCTGCAGAACCGGAGTGTGCCCCCGCTCAGGAAGCTCACCGACCCGCCCACGATGGCGCCCTCGGCGTCGAGCGAACCGCCGGGATTGACGTCGATGTCACCGATCAGGTAACAACCCGGCGGGACGAGGACGGACTGGCCGCTGTTGATGGTCAGCTGCCCGAAGTAGTTGCACACGAGCTTCTGGCTGAACGTCACCGTCAGCGTGCCGGGGACGAAGGTGAACGTGTAGTTCGCCGCCGCCAGCGTCCCCAGCGAGCACGTGATCGGGTAAGTCCCGCCGGGGCTGGTGGTCGTGGCCGTGGTGGTGCACAGCGCCTGACCGGTGACCCCGGAGGTGGCGAGCGTCTGCCCGTTCACGAAGCCCGAGATCGTGGCCGTGAGCGTCGGCACCGCGGCCCCGAACGCCTTGGAGACGTTGTTGGCCGTGACCGTCAATGTGGCCGGTCCGACGGTCACGACGCCCGAGACGTAGTTGATGTTGTAGTTGGCATCAACCGCGCCACTGCACGTCGACGCATAGGTCCCCACCGGGCTCGTGGCGCCGGCAACCGTCGTGCACGTCAGACCGGCCCCGAGCACCGAGGAGCTCTCGCCGTTCACGAACCCGCTGTAGCTGGGCGTGATGGTCGGCTTGGTGCCGCCGTAGGTCATGGTGCCCGCCGACGCCGTGATGGTGAGCGGCGCCGGCCCGATGGTGACGACCCCGCTCACGTAGGTGATCGTGTAGTTGGGGTCGGCTGCTCCCGAGCACGAGCTGCCGTAGTTGCCCACCGGCAGCGACGATCCGGCAGTGGTGGTGCACACCGGCTTGCTCGTGAGCGAGTTGGCGTTGTCGCCGTTGGTGAAGCCGGAGTACGTCGGCGTGATGGTCGGCTTGGTGCCGCCGTAGGTCATGGTGCCCG
>DATNJD010000280.1:0-5620 GCA_035604075.1 Acidimicrobiales bacterium | reverse complement strand
CGCTGGTTCCCCGACGAGATGCCCGTGCCCGGCGTGAACGCCGAGACGAACGGCTGGTGGGAAGCGGCCGCCCGGCACCGGCTGGTGGTGCAACGCTGCACGGCCTGCGACCAGACGCGGCACCCACCGGGACCGATCTGTCCCCGCTGTCGATCGACGGCGTCGCAATGGTCTGATCTGCCCGGCACGGGGTCGGTCTTCACCTACACCGTCGTCCGTCAGGCCTTCATCCCGTCACTGGCCGACCACCTCCCCTACATCGTCATCGCCGTCGAGCTCGACCAGGGCGGAGGGGCCAGGATGGTCTCCAACCTGATAGATATCGATCCGTTCGACGTCTCCATCGGCATGCGCGTCGACGTCGTCTGGGAAGACATGGGACCGCAGCTCGCCGTCCCCCGCTTCCGGCCGGCGACTGGGGCGGCGTCCGGTTCGGCGACTGGGTCGACGACGGGGTCGGCGACTGGGACCGACGCGAAGGGAGCGCACGCATGAGCAGGGGCACGAGGAACGGCCACCGGGCCGTGATCGCCGGCGTCGCCACCTCCGACTATCCCCGGCTCCCCGAGATGTCGGAGCACGCCGTGCACGGTCAGGCCGCCGACCGGGCCCTGGCCGACGCCGGGCTGACGATGGCCGATGTGGACGGCTTCGCCAGCACCGGCTTCTTCCCGATGTACGCCACCGGGGTGGCCGAATACCTGGGACTGCACCCGACCTACTACGACGAGACCAACGCCGGTGGCGCCTCTTTCGAGGTGCTGGTGGAACACGCCGCCTATGCCATCGAATGCGGCGCCGCCGAGGTCGTCCTCATCACCTACGGATCGATCCAGCTCTCGCAGATGGGCCGGCGGCTCGGCACGGGCGGTGGGGGCGGTGCGGGCTTCGCCCCCGGGCCCGCCATCTACGACGCCTTGTGGGGCAACACCCTCGTCGGCAGCTACGCGCTGGCGGCCCGGCGGCACATGCACCAATTCGGGACGACGCCCGAACAGCTGGCGTCGGTGGCCGTCACCATGCGCCAGCACGCGGCCAGCAATCCCCAGGCGCAGGAGCGCGAGCCGATCACGGTGGAGGACGTCGTCTCGTCGCGTCTGGTGGCCGATCCCCTGCACAAGCTCGACTGTTGCGTCATCTCCGACGGTGGCGGCGCCTGCGTGGTGACGACGGCCGAGCGCGCCGCCGATCTGCGGAAGACCCCCATCCACATTCTCGGTGCGGCCCACTCGACCACTCATCACATGAACATCTCGGCCATGCCCGACCTGACGGTGACGCCCGCCGCGCAGTGCGGACCCATCGCTTTCGCCCGCGCCGGCATCAGCCCGGCCGATGTCGACGTCGCCCAGCTCTACGACTCCTTCACCATCACCGTCGTCCTCACCGTCGAAGACCTCGGCTTCTGCCCGAAGGGCGAGGGCGGTGCCTTCGTCGAGAACGGGGGTCTCGGCCTCGGCGGCCGTCTTCCCACCAACACCGACGGCGGCGGTCTCTCCGCCTGTCACCCCGGCATGCGGGGCATGTTCCTGATCGTCGAAGCCGTCCGGCAACTCCGGGGTGAGGGCGGAGCGACCCAGGTGCCCGATGCCAAGATCGCCGTGGCCCACGGCACCGGGGGAATGCTCTCCACCGGAGCCACTCTGATACTCGGCCAGGAGGCACCATGACCGACACCCCCGCGACCGACGATCGACCGCCCAAGCCGAGGCCCGCGCCCATCGCCGATCACGACTCCGCTCCGTACTGGAAGGCGCTGCACGACGGGCGATTGCTCGTCCAACGCTGCCAGGACTGCCACCAGTTCCAGCTCTATCCGCGTGACCGCTGCCTGGCCTGTCGGGGTCCGGTCACCTGGGAGGAGGCGAGCGGCCGGGGGACGATCTACAGCTTTACGGTGATTCGGCAGAATTACGCGCGACCGTTCCGGAACTGGATTCCTTACGTCGTGGCCCTAGTCGATCTGGAGGAAGGACCGCGGATCATGAGCAACGTGATCGACTGCGATCCGAACGCCGTGCAGGTGGGGATGGGTGTCGAGGCCACATTCGAGGTCGTCTCCGACAACGCCGGGATCGCGCTCTTCCGACCGGTCACCTGACTTTCCGGTTCAAACGGCCGAAATTGGGCGGGCGTTGGGGCCCGGGGCAGCGCGACCGCCGTATGTGAACGAAAGCCACCGAGTAGTGTCGGTTCATCGCACCCTTTGCCACCCACCGTGGTCAGCTCCCGGTGCTGGCACTTTCGAGTGATCATTCCGGGCGCGACAATTCCGTTCTCCACATGCCGTCGCCGCGCGCCGCACTACGCCACGCCGCGCCGATCGTCTTCGAGGGCGTCATCGGTCCCCTCGCCCTTTTCTACGTCGTCCTGCTGCTGGCCGGCTTCCGCTACGCGCTGATCGCCGCTCTCTGCTGGTCGTACGGCGCGGTCATCCGCCGAGTCCGACGCGGCGAACGGATCACCGCCCTGCTCATGTTGGGGACGCTCCTGCTGACACTGCGGACAACGGTGGCCTTCGTCACGGGCAGCGCCTTCGTCTACTTCATCCAGCCCACGGCCGGAGCCGTCCTCGTGGCCGTCGTCCTGCTCATCTCCGCCTTCCTACGCCGGCCCTTCACCCAACGCTTCGCCCACGACTTCTGTCCGCTTGATCCGGAACTGGTCGCCCGGCCCCGCGTCCAGAAGTTCTTCGTCCAGATCTCCGTGGTCTGGGCGGCCGTTCTCTTGATCAACGCCGGGCTCGTCATGTGGATGCTCCTGTCGTCGTCACTCAAGATGTTCGTCCTCGAACGGACGGCGGCGACCTGGTCGCTGACGGCCGCCGCCATCGCCATCTCCATCCTCGGATTCACTGCCGCCATGCGCAGCGACGACGTCACCGTGCACTGGGGCAAGGCCGACCCCGAGCACGCCGTCACCACTCTCGCCGGCTGAACTCTCTCGCCGACTGAACTCTCTCGCCGGCTGAACTCTCTCGCCGGCTGAACCGACAGTCAGGCGTAGATTCCGCCCAGGAAGTAGATCAGGGTGCCGGCGGTGAGAACGAACAGCGTCGAAGGTCCCTCGTAGTCGCCGGTGAGCCTGATGGCGCCGCCGTGCACCCGGGCTTCGAGGCTGATCGCCTTGGGGCCGACGGTCCCGCGGACGAGCCCGCTGCCGAGGTCGCCGGCGATGGTGCCGTAGAACGAGAACGCGGTGCCGGCGAAAGAGCCGGCGACGTTCACCGAGGAGCTGCTCTCACCGGGAGCATGCGTCGCCTCGGCCCGCACCGGTCGCCCCCCGATCGTGCCTGAGACCGTCCCGGAGTCAAACAGGAAGTTGGACATCAGCAGCAACGTCGCGGCGAGCACCACCGGCCGACCGGCGAACCGGCCCTCGAGGTTCACCGGAACGGTCGACGGGCTCGCCGCGTTCTGGTCTCCTATCCTCCAGGTGCCGTCCACCGACTCCCCCGTCACCGTGCCGCCCACACTTCCCGAGGAGGCCGGGACCGCACCCGACAGGTTCACCGGTCGACCGCCCAAAGTGCCGGTGAGCCGGCCATGCTTGGAGAAGGTGAGGTCGACCGCTCCGCCGCCCGGCCCCGACGTCGATCCGCACGCCGTCACGAGGGCCGCCACCACTCCCGCACCGCTGAGGATGGCCGTCCGGCGATCCACCCGATGCCGCCCGTCTCTCATGGGACTCCTCCGATGTCGCGCGCGGTCGTGATAGCGGCGACCGCCGTCATCGTACCGATGGGGCTAGTGGTGGCGGCCGACTCGCTCCTCCCAAGCGATGGGTGGGCGCTTGTCCGTCCGCCATGGCGGTGTCTACCCTTCGGCCATGGGCGTCCATGACATCGAGGGCCGGCTGCGGGCCATCTGCATGGCCCTGCCCGAGGTGACCGAGAGACCCAGCCACGGCGCCCCCGGCTTCTTCGTGAAGAAGCAGTTCCTGATGCTCTGGCCCGAGGGCCATCACGACCACCACTTCCCCCATCTGTGGTGCGCCGCGCCCGACGGCGCTCAGGAGGGCCTCGTGACGAGCGCACCGAAGCGGTACTTCCGACCGCCCTACGTCGGCGGCCGGGGGTGGGTGGGCGTGCGTCTCGATGGCCGGGTGGACTGGGACGAGGTGGAAGCGCTCTGCGAGGAGGCCTACCGCACCGTGGCCCCGAAGAAACTGGTCGTCGCACTCGACGCCGGTCGGAACTGATTTGATGGCCCGATGAGCGCCGCCCTGACCGAGATCGTCATCGAGTCGACCGATCCCGGGCGCGCCGCATCGTTTTGGAGCGCGGCCCTCGGCTGGGAGCTCCGTGAGCACCAGCCCGGCAACATCCCGTGGATCTCGGCGTCGGGAGACCCTCTCTCCCACGACCTGAAGCTCGTCTTCGTGAGGGTGCGCCCGGGCGCCAACCCCGCCAACCCGGCCAACCCGGCCAACCCCGGCATCCCCGGCATCCCCGGCATCCCCGGCCTCCCCGGCCTCCCCGGCATCCGGCTCTACCTGAATCCCGTCGGCTGCGAGCTTCCCGAGGAGATCGGTCGTTTGACCTCGCTCGGCGCTATCACCGACGACGAGGGGCCGGACACGCCGTGGGTGGCCATGATCGACCCCGGCGGCACCGGGCTCACCGTCCTTCCCACCCGGATCGATTGATCCGGCACCGACAGCGAGGAGAACAGGTTATGCCCGGTGTCCACATCGTGAGCGACAGCTCGTCCGACCTCGAACCGGACGAAGTGGGCCCCCTCAACATCACCATCGTGCCCCTGAGCATCCGGTTCGGGGATGCGGAGTTCACCGATCGCGTCGACCTCTCCGTCGACGACTTCTACAAGAAAATGGCGGCCTCCGACACGCTTCCCCAGACGGCCTGCCCCTCGCCGGGGGCATTCGAGACGGCCTTCAGACATGCCATCGAGGCCGGGGCGGACGCCGTCGTCTGTCTCACCATCTCGGGTGCCCTGTCGAACACGTTCCAATCGGCGCAGACGGCGGCCGCCGGTTGCGAGGGAGAGTTCGCCGTCCGCGTGATCGACAGCGCTTCGGTGTCGAGCGGACTCGGGACCCTCGCCCTCGAAGCGGCCAAGACGGCCGGGTCGGGCGCCGATGTCGACGCCGTCGTGCGCCGGGTCGAGGAGCTGATCCCCCGCACCCATGTGATCGCGGCGCTGAACACGCTCGAGAACCTGAAGAAGGGGGGACGCATCGGTGGGGCCAAGGCGATGGTCGCGTCGATCCTCTCCATCAAGCCGTTGATCGACATCTCGAGCGGCGTCGTCGAGGAGGCGGGCCGGGCGCGGACCCGCAAGCGGGCCATGGAGTGGCTCTACGGCCGCATGAAGGCGGCGGGGCCCATCGAGGACGTGGCGGTGATGCACAGCGGAGCCCCCGACATCGAAGAGTTCCTCGACCTCATCGCTCCCGACTTTCCCCGTCCGACGCTCCGGCTGGGCACCATGGGCGCCGTCATCGGGACCCACGGCGGTGCGCAGTTGATCGGCGTCACCTGGATCTCCGCCGCTTGACCGTCAGCGCCGCTTGACCGTCAGCGCCGTCTGACCGTCAGCGCCGTCTGACCGTCAGCGCCGTCTGACCGTCAGCGCCGTCTGACCGTCAGCGCCGTCTG
>DATNJD010000279.1:0-5918 GCA_035604075.1 Acidimicrobiales bacterium | reverse complement strand
GAGCACCCGGGTGGTCCACCCCGGCCAAGCCGATCCGGTGGTGCCGACGGCCGACCCCCGGCTGACGCTCGTGACGTCCGACGCCTCGCTCGCCCCCACCGACCGGGTGGTGGCGGTGGCGTCCATGGTGAGCACGCCGGCCGACATCGACGTGGCCCCCATCGGTGTCCCCCCGGCCTCGCAATTGGCGCTCTCGGGTGATCGGGGGGCGTTGGTCCCCACCATCGTGTGGGGGGTGGCGCTGCTGCTCGGCGCCGTGGTGACGACCCTGCTCTACCGGCGCTGGCGCAAGCCGTGGCCCACCTATCTGATGACGACGCCCGTGCTCGTGGCGCTGGCCGTGTTGTGCTTCCAGTCCCTGGCGCACCTGTTGCCGGCCACGATGTGACGGGTGGGCGGCGTGACCGGCGGAGGTCGGTGATGGTAGACGACGGCGGTGCCACGAGGCGGCTCGGGACGCGGCTCACGGCGGTGACGGTGCTGGGCGTGACTGCCATCGCGGCCGCCGCCTGCGGGTCGTCGGCCCCCGCGACGGCGCCCCGGAGGCCACCGCTCACGGGCCCCAGCGTGGCCGTCATCGAGCAGGCCCGGCAGGTGACGGTGGGCGGCAAGGCGGTGGCGGTGCCGACGGAGATCGGGACGCACCCCATCGCCGCGGCCATCGACGACGGGCAGCAGATCATCATCTCGGCCGCCGGCTTCCTGCCGCACCGGCTGTTCTCGACGCCCGACGAGGCCGTCACGTGGACGAACCTGACGGACGAGCCCCAGGTGGTGATCTTCGACTACCTGCCCGTGCGGTCGCCGGTGATCGCACCGGGGGGATCGTTCTCGTGGACGTCGCACTCGACGCAGTCCATCGCCTACCGCACGGCGTCGGGGCTGCAGGGCGTGGACACCGTGAACCCTCCCTTCGGCTGAGCCGCCCCTGATTGGAATTGGGTCAGACGGGCTTCTTCGCCTCGATGAGAAAACGCTCGGCGTGGGCCACGAAGGCGCCGTCGCTGCAGATGCGGTCGTGCAGTTGGGCCAGCGCACCGCGGTAGCGCTCGACGGAGAAGTCGGGGACGGTCCAGACGACCTTGCGGAGAAAGACGACGACGGCGGCGGTGTCATGGAACACGGCGCGCAGGCGGGCCTCGCGCAGATCGACGACGTCGAGGCCGGCGCCGGTGGCGGCGGCGACGGCCCGGTCGGCGCGGCGCCGGTCGCCCACCGGTTGGGGTCCCATGACGGCGTCGGTCAGCTCGCGCATCGATCCCGCCCCGACCTGTTGCGACAGGTAGGTGCCCCCCGGTGTGAGCACCCGGGCGATCTCGGGCCAGTCGGTGACGACGGGATGGCGGCTCACGACCAGGTCGAACGAGGCACCACGGAAGGGGAGATGGCCGTCGCCGGCCACCTGGACGACCGACGCGCCGAGCGCGGCCAGGTTCCGCCGGGCGATCTCGACGTTCGGGGGCCAGGATTCGGCGGCGGCCAGCACGGCCGGTGGGTGGGGGACCTGGGCCAGGACCTCACCGCCGCCGGTTCCGATGTCGAGCGCCACCGTCGCCGCCGCCATCCGCCCCGCCATCAACCGGGCGTAGCCCCACGGAGGCCGCTCCTCGGTGGCCCGGCCCGAGAACCAGGAGAAGTCCCATCCCTCGACGGCGACGCCGGCTCCTTCGGTCAGCAGGTCCTCGAAGGTCGCTGCCGGGGCCACGGGACCCAGGTTGGCTCAGATGCGGGCGCGGTCGCTCGTCACGACGGGGCAGACGGGACCGCCGCAGGTCGCCACGAAGGTGACGTTCACGTGGGCGGAGCGGGCCGTCGGGCTGGTGGGCCGGGGGACGAAGAGCACGGTGGCCGAGCCGTAGCAGGGGAGGTTCAGCGTGGTCGGCAGCGGCTCGTCGCCGTAGCTGGTGAACGTGACGCTGCCGGGTGCAGCGGTACTGGTGGCCGGGGTGAATGTGGCCACGATGGAGTGGGCCCGTGATCCGGTGAACCCGACCGACGTCGCCGCCGAGGCCAATACGTCGGAGACCCCGATCGTCTGGCCGGCCACCGGGTGCCCCCGCTCATTGACCCGGATGGGGCCGGGGCAGAGCACCTGCACGGAGGCGTTCACCGTCTTGTCGTTCACCAGGCCCACGAAACTCTGGTCGGGACCGATGGGGCGTTGGGCGGGCTGGGCGCCGGCCAGACCGGCGGGGACGGTGACACCGAGGATGCCGGCGACGACGATGCCAGCGGCGGCGAGGGTGGGGGAGATCTTGGACACGGCGCCTCCTTCTCGGCGGCGACGGGCGAGCCGTCGTCGGTGGTACCGCCAAAGAAACGACGGCCGCGCCGGGGCCGTTACCGGCGACGTCAGGAATCGGGCCCGAGCTGCTCGACCTCGAGAAGGGTGAAGGCGTCGATCACGGCCCGCAGGACCTGCCGGGCGATGCGGGGGTCGAGGTCGGCCACCGCCGCCGTCTGCCCGATCTTCTCCAGCATCCGCTCCTCGCGGTCGCGGTCCACCACCTTCATCCCGTGGGCCCGCTTGAACCGGACGACCTCGGTGATGAGCCGGGAGCGCTCGGCCAGGACCTCCACCATTCGGCGGTCGACGAGATCGAGGCGGTCGCGGATCGCTTCGAGGTCCGGTGCTGCGGCGTCGGAGGTCATAGGAGCATCATGGCCTCAAGGAGCCGGTGGCGGTTGCCGAAGGAACCCGGGAGTGCGGGGACCCGCCGACCACGACCTCCGCCCGCCTGCGGGGGTCGTGGCGCGTCCGAGGCCGACTCCGGGCGTCAGCGCCGGCATCAGCTCCGGAAGGAGATGGGCACGGTGACGGCGTCGTTGGCTTCGTCGCCGAATTCGATGTCACAGGTCACTCCGACCGCCACCTCGGCCGGTGTGGGAGGACAGGGGTAGCTCGCCGCATCGGTGGCGGCATCGCCGCCGGTGCTGTCGGTGCCCGTGGCCGGCGGTCCCACCGTGCCCGAGACGATGGTGAACGAGGTCGGCGCCAGCGCGCCCGTGGCATCGGTGGTCACCAGGTGGCTCGTGGGGCTCGAACAACCGACGGGGATGGCGCTTGCCAAGACCGACACCGTGGGCTGGGCGTCGTCGTCGTTGCACTCGAGGATCGAGCCCAGCGTCTTGGCGGTGAAGCCGCTGCCGCTGATCGTGACCACCGAGCCGCCGGCCAGGCAGGTCCCGGGATTGACGGTCATCGTGGCCGCCCCGCCGGTGGCACTCTGGGGCGCCGGGTCACAGCCGACGATGGTGGTCGTCGTCGTGGTGGTGCTCGTCGTGGTGGTCGTCGTCGGTACGCCGTGCGACTTGAAGCTGATGTCGTGCAGTGCCACCTGATCGGAGTTGTCGAGGAACTCGATGACGCAGGAGACCCCCAGGTTCTCCTGGACGGTGGTGGGCGGGCAGGGATAGCCGGCCGAGTCGGTGGCCGCGGCGTTTCCGCTCGTGTCGGGGCCCGGTTCCCATGACCCGAGGGTGCCCGTCTGCACCGTCACGCTCCTCGACGCCAGGCGACCGAGGTTCGAGGTCGAGGCCGGGACCGGATCGGTGCAGCCGACGGCGATGAGGTGGGTGACGCCGTGGACCGCGACGCCGGTGGCGGGCTGGCCCGGTGCGTCGTTGCACTCGAGGATGGCGCCGTTGGCGCCGTGGATGAATCCCGTGCCCCGGACCGAGACGTGCTCGCCGGCGGTCAGATGGGCGTGGGGGCTCACGTTGATGCCGGGGCTGGCGGCCGACGCCGCGGCCACGAAGCCCACCATGGTGCCTCCGACCAGAAGCAGGGAGACGCCGACGGTGACCACAGCCCTCTGGCTATAGAGCAGACGTCGCACCGGATCCCCTCTTCCCGCGGTGCACGGGCACCGTGGGGCCTCTTTCGGGGCGTGGCATCCTGACGCCTCGCCCTCCCCTGACCACTAATTGTGGTCGCTGGAGGTCAGAAGGGCAAGGGGATACTCAGAGGGGTGGTCAGACCTTGGCCGTGTCGGCCAGGCGGTCGACCACCTCGACGTACTCCTCGACCAGCTCGTAGATGACGTCCCGGGCCTTCCTCACCCGGGTGGCCCGGCCGATGATCTGGCCGCAGGGGTTGAAGGCCACATCTTTGGACTGGGCCGGGTAGCGGTGCCCCGACCCCACGGCGTCGATGGCCACCATCATCTGCAAGGGCATGGGCAGGGGGTCGGGCGTGTCGTCGCGGCCCCAGGCCTCGGTCCAGTCGTTCTTGAGCATCCGGCAGGGCTTGCCCGTGTAGGACCTCGAGCGGATGGTGTCGGACGACTTGGCCTCGAGAAGGGACTTCAGCTGTCCCGGGGCCGTCTCCGCCTCCTCCACCGTCAGCCACAGCGTGCCCGTCCACACACCCTGGGCCCCCATGGCCAGGGCGGCCACGATCTGCCGGCCGGTACCCACCCCGCCGGCGGCCAGCACCGGGAGGGGGGCGACGGCGTCGATGACCTCGGGCCACAGCACGAGCGACCCGATCTCACCGGTGTGGCCCCCACCCTCGGTGCCCTGGCAGACGATGAAGTCGAGGCCGGCCTCCTTGTGGTGAAGGGCGTGCTTGACCGAGCCGGCCAGGGCGCCGATGAGCCGGCCCGACGACTGCACCTGGGCGATGACGTCGGCCGGGGGGGTGCCCAACGCGTTGGCGATCAGTCGGACCTTGTCGTGCCGCAGCGCCGCCGCCAGCAGGGGCTTGCCCGTGGCCTCGGTCCACCCCATCATCCCCGAGCGCTTCTGGTCGGCCGGCGTCTCGGGGATGCCGTGCTCCTCCAGGATCCGGCGGGCGAAGCGGCGGTGGTCGTCGGGGACCATCGAGGTCAGCTGCGCCTCGAGCTTCACCGGGTCGAGCTCGCCCATGCCCTCGTACTTGCCGGGGATGACGATGTCGACGCCGTAGGGGGCGTCGGGGCAGTGTTCGTCGAGCCAGTTGAGCTCGATCTCGAGCTCCTCGGGGGAGAAGCCGATGGCGCCGAGGACGCCGAAGCCCCCGGCGTTGGACACGGCCGCCACCACGTCGCGGCAGTGGGTGAAGGCGAAGATGGGGAACTCGATGCCGAGGCGGTCGCAGATGGGGGTGCGCACGTCTGTCTCCTGTCTTTGTCTGTGGGTGTCGGGCTTGTCTGTGGGTGTCGGGCTGTCTGTGGGTGTCGGGGTCGATCAGTGTTGCGTCGTCGTGGGTCGGTGCGGGGAGATGTCGACGCCGAGGACGCGGCCGAGGGCCTCGGTGACCGTGTCGATGTCACTTGCGCCGGGATCGAGGCGGTGCTGGATCTCGAGGCCGGTGACGAGGGCCCGTAGAACGGTGGCCAGGGTGTCGGGATCGCTCCCCGGTTCGATGATGCCGTCGGCCATCCAGGAGCCGAAGCCTCGGGCCATGCGGGCGTGGGCCTCGGCCGCCCGCAGGCGCACGGCGGCGGCCACCTCGGGGTCGCGCACGGCGCGCAGCGACAGCTCGCGCTCGAGCAGCAGCAGACGGCGCGTCTGCTCCGACGGGTTCACGATGAGGTTGTCGGCGACGGCCCGCAAGCGCTCCGAGACGTCGGAAGCCAGTTCGAACTCAGCGGCGATCACGGTGACGAGCGACTGCTCCCATTCGTCGAGCAGCGCCAGGAGCATGCCCTGCTTGGAACCGAAGTGGTCGTAGACGGCGCCCGAGGTACGGCCGGCCGCCTCGGCCACGAGGTCGACGGAGACGGCGTCGATGCCGTGGTCGGCGAACAGCTGGGCGGCGGCCGAGAGCAGACGCTCCCTGGTGTCGGCCTTGCGCTCTGACTGGGTCCGGGCCACGTCACCTCCGGTCGGCGGCAGTTGGATAGGCCATCCTATGTATATAGGATCCGCTACGCAACGGGGGCGGCCCCGGTCACGCCGGCAGGAACTAGACCGGCGGCAACGAGAACCGGATC
>DATNJD010000278.1:0-3599 GCA_035604075.1 Acidimicrobiales bacterium | reverse complement strand
CGGTCACCATGATGACCGGCACCGCACTCGTCCGCCTGAGCTGTCGGCAGCACTCGAACCCGTCCATGCCGGGCAGCATGAGGTCGATCAGCACGACGTCCGACGGTTGCTCGGTGAAGCGCTCCAGGGCGACCTCGCCTGAACCGGCCTCGTCGACGTCGTAGCCCTCGTCCTCGAGGGCGAGACGCGTCGACGCCCGGATGCGCTCGTCGTCTTCGACGATCAGCAGGCGGGCAGTCATCAGTCGCTCGGAAACAGGATACGGCACGCGCCGCGGCGCCCGGCGCTCCGAGCGTCCGGCTGACGTGACGTCCGGGTGGTGATCAGGTGTTCAGCCAGATCTGCGGCGTCCAGAGCGTCCCCACGATCATGCCGTAGGCCTTGCCCCCGTCGGGCAACGTCGGATTGTTGAAGTTCTGGACGTTGCTGTTGGCCACGATGGACCACGTGGCCCGGTCGTTCCAGATATAGGGCAGGTCCACGTTGAGACGTTGGGCGATCTGCTGGTACGCCTTGGCCCGGACCGTCGGATCGGTGGACTGCCGACCCTGCTGCAGCAGGGTCTCGATCATGGGGTCCTTGTTCTGGGCGAAGTTCGGGTTGATGGTGCCGAAGATCTCGGTCGGGCTCCACCACAGGTAGTTGAGGTCGGGGTCCACCGCCGCGAACTGCCGCCACCCCACCGCCTGGAATTTCCCGGCCAGGGCGTCGTTGATCTCGTCGGCCTGCTGGACCTGCTGCAAGGTCACCTGCATGCCGGCCGCCTGGAACTGCTGCTGCAGGTACTGAGCCGCCTGCACCGACGAGGCGGAGGTGGTGCTGATCAGAGTGAAGGACACGGGGCTGCCCGTCTCCCTCGCCACTTCGCTGATCAGGGTCTTGGCCATGGTCGGGTTGTAGGCGGGGTAGCCGCTGTCGGTGGCGTAGTACGGCGATCCGGCCGTGAAGGGCTGGTTGGTGGGGGCGTTCACGCCCTTGTCCACGATCGTCGAGTACTGCTTGGAATTGACCGACATGGCCATGGCCTGGCGGACCTTGATGTTGTCCGTGGGGGCCACCGACAGGTTCAGCATGACGAAGTTCATGTCGGGCTCGCCCACCACGTGCTGCGAGTCGTCGACATAACTGAAACCGGTGTTGTCCCGGTACTGCAGGATCACTTCGGGCACGTCGGTGTGCATGATGTCGATCGTGCCCGCCTTCAACGCGCTCGAACGGGAGTCGGCGTCCACGATCGGCTTGTAGGTGACCTCGTCGAGGTAGGGGAGCCCGGTCCGCCAGTAGTGCGGGTTGCGCTTGGAGGTGAAGTGGTCGTTCGGAACCCACTGGTCGAACACGAACGGTCCCGTCCCCACCGGGTTCGAGCCGCCGTTCTTGTTGGCGATCATCGAGGGGGCGATGATGTAGCCACCCTGACCACCGATGCCCCCGGTCAGGTAGGTGGGGAAGGGCACCCACGGTTGGATGAGGTTGATCGTCACCGTGTTGGGATCGGTGACGGTGATGCCGCCCACCTTCTTGAGCGACGGGGTCAGCGTGATGCCGAGCTCCCCGGTGAGGAAGTGCTCGATGCTGCCGGCGATGGCGGCGGCGTCGCACGTGGTGCCGTCGTGGAAGACCACGCCCGGTCGGACTCCGATGGTCCACACGTCGTAGCTCTCGTTCGGGGTCACCGACTTGGCCAGGTAGGGCTGCACGGACCCGTCCTCGGCGATGATCGTCAGCGGATCGAAGACGGTCCGGGCGTACTGCACACCGGTCTCGTCGAATCGTCCCGTGGCCGGGTCGAAACCCTGCTCCTCGGCCTCCACGCCGAAGGTCAGGCTGCCCCCCATCTTCGGAGCGGCGCTCGTGATGCCGTCACGCGAGCCCGACGGCTTGGCGGCACCGGGGCTCCCGTTGCCCGTTCCCGAGCTGCAGGCGGCCAACAGACCCCCCGCTCCGGTTCCGGCAGCGGCGACTCCGGCGGCACCGAGGGCCCCTCGGGCCAGAAACGATCGGCGGTCGATGCGGTCAGGCACTTTCCCTCCCCGTTTGCGTGTTCGGTCCCGGTGCCAGGGTGGACTCGCCCTTCACCGCGGGCAGAGGATAGCGCTCGGGCGGCTTCGTCACAGGTAGTTTGTAGCGATGGCCTGGAGCGTCGAGGCGTTCTCTCGGTCACTGGCGGCAATGTCACCGGAGACCGTCCGCGCCTACAGCGGCGACGTTCGGGCTTTCGTCCAGTGGGCCGATCGTGGTGGCGCCGCCGGTCCGGCCGATGTGGACCGACTCCTGCTGCGCCGTTACCTCGCCTATCTCGCCACCCGGCGTCATGCCCGGACGACCATGGCGCGCAAGGCCGCCGCCCTGCGTTGCTACTTCTCGTGGGCCGCCCGGCGCGGCGACGTGGTGGTCGATCCGGCCCGCCGGCTCACGGCCCCGGGCGGCGGCGCCCGCCTGCCGCGCGTCCTCGACCGCTCCGAGCTCGATGCCATGCTCGACGGTAAGCCCACGGCGAGCGACGACGCGTCGACGAGAACGCGCGACGACGCCGTTCTCGAGTTGCTCTACGGCTGCGGCCTGCGGGTGGCCGAGCTCTGTGGTCTCGATCGCGGCGACATCGACCTCACCGAGAGGATTGTCACCGTCTGGGGAAAAGGGGGGCGCCAGCGACGGGTGCCGATGCACGATCTGTGTGCCGAGGCGGTCGGCCGGTGGTTGGGTCTCGGTCGAGACGGCTTCTCCACGCCGGAGTCCCCACCCGAGGCCGTCTTCTTGAACCGTGTCGGCCGGCGCCTGGGACCGCGTGACGTGAGAAGGCTCCTGGACCGCCGCTCACCGGTTCCCACCCACCCTCACGCTCTGCGTCATAGCTTCGCCACCCACATGCTCGACGGCGGTGCCGACCTGCGGGTCGTCCAGGAACTCCTCGGACACGCCAGTCTTCAGACCACGCAGGTCTACACTCATGTGAGCAAGGAGCGGCTGCTCTCGGTCTACGGAGCTACCCATCCCCGTGCATAGGGAGAGTTGGTGACAGAGGACGACGGGTCGACAGCTCGATTGTGGGTCGAGTACAAGCAGAGCGGTGACCGTCGCATCCGCGACCAACTGATCGTTCTCTACTCGCCTTTGGTCAAGTACGTCGCCGCCCGTGTCGCCGTCGGACTCCCGCAACATGTCGACGGTGCCGACCTCGTCAGCTACGGCGTCATCGGACTGATCGACGCCATCGACCGCTACGACCCGGTGCGACAGGTGAAGTTCGAGACGTATGCCATTCCGCGCATCCGCGGCGCCATCATCGACGAGCTGCGCGCCATCGACTGGGTGCCACGGTCGGTACGGGCGAAGGCACGGTCGGTGGAGCAGGCGTACGCGGCGCTCGAGGCCACGTTGTTACGGACGCCGACGGACGCCGAGGTGGCGGCCGAGCTCGACATATCGGAACCTGACCTCCAGGACATCCTCCGGCAGATCTCCTTCGTGGGCGTGGCCGCACTCGACGAGGTCTTCCTTGTCGGCGGCGACCGCAGTGAGCGCACCACTCTGGGTGACACCATTCCCGATGCCGCGGCCGGACCGGTCGCCATGTTCGAGGACAAGGAGTCGAAGGAGAT
>DATNJD010000277.1:0-9813 GCA_035604075.1 Acidimicrobiales bacterium | reverse complement strand
CGGCCACGCCGAGAAGGGTGCCGTCGGCCACGGCCATGGGCAGTTCGTCGCGCCCGGGTTTGACGGTGGCCCACCAGCTGACACGGTGCACCCCGGGAAGGGCCAGCAGCTGCGGCGCCCGGGTGTGCTCGTAGTCGGCGGCCGAGACGTCACCGAGCTCGAGGTAGAGGCCCGGTGTGATCCGGTCTTCCACTAGATCCGGTCTTCCATCCGACGGCCCCGCTGCCGACCGGTTCAGGCGTCGAGGGCGCGTTCTTTGGCCCAGCGGTAGTCCGCTTTGCCCGACGGCGACCTGACGATCTCAGGGAGGAAGGCGAAGGCCTTGGGCAGCTTGTAGCGGGCCACGTGGGTGCCCGCTTCGGCCAGCAGCTCCTCGGCGGTGACCGATTCGCCGTCGACGAGCTGGACGATGGCCACCACCTCCTGGCCCCAGCGCTCGGACGGACGACCGGCCACGACGACGTCGGCCACGGCCGGGTGGCAGATGATGGCCTGCTCCACCTCCTCGGCGAAGATCTTCTCCCCCCCCGAATTGATGGTGACCGAGTCGCGACCGAGGAGCTCGATCTCGCCGTCGGCCAGGAAGCGGGCGCGGTCACCGGGGACCGAGTAGCGGACGCCGTCGATGACGGGGAAGGTCCGCGCCGTCTTCTCCTCGTCGCCCAGGTAGCCGAGTGGGACCGACCCCTTCTGGGCCAACCAGCCGAGGTCCTCGTCCCCCGGTCCGAGTTCCCGGGTGAGGTCCGCGCTCACCACGGTGGCCCCCGGTCCGGGGACGAAACGGCCGGTGGAGACCGATCCCGAGGTCGAGTTGGTCCCCATCTGGGCCCCGGTCTCCGAGGCGCCGGCCACGTCGGAGACGACGATGTTGGGCAATTTGGCCAGGATGCGGCTCTTCATGCCCTCGCTCAGCATGGCGCCGCCCGAGCCGAAGGCCAGGAAGCTGCTCGTGTCGTAGGTGCCCCGTTCGAGCTCCTCGATGAGCGGCCGGGCCATGGCGTCGCCCACCACCGAGAGGCCGATGATGTGCTCGCGCTCGACCGTCTGCCAGACGTCGACGGCGTCCATCGTGCGGGTGTTGGTGGGGAAGACCAAGGTGGCGCCCATGGTCATGTAGTAGAAGCTGGCCCACTGGGCGGCGCCGTGCATGAGCGGGGGGATGGACATGACCCGTACCCCGTCGGTGGGCAGCACCCGGCTGACGAGATGGGCGGAGCTCTCGATCAACTCCCAGGTGCCGTACGTCCGGCCCCCCATGGCGGCGCGGAAGATGTCGTGCTGGCGCCAGAGGACGCCCTTGGGCATGCCCGTGGTGCCGCCCGTGTAGAGGATGTAGAGGTCGTCGGGCGACGGCTCGACGGGGGGGAGTTCGGGCGGGGCCGAGGCGAGGGCCGCCTCGTAGTCGACGGCGCCGGGGAGCAGGGGCTGCTCGGACTCGTCGGCCACCTGGATGAGCAGCTCGAGCTGGCGGAGCTCGGGCAGGACGCGCTCCAAGATGGGGGCGAAGGTGGCGTGGTAGATGAGGCCGCGGGCCGACGAGTCACGCAGCAGATAGCGGAGCTCCTCCTCGACGTAGCGGTAATTGACGTTGAAGGGGGCGACGCGCGCCTTGTAGGCGCCGAGCATGCCCTCGAGGTACTCGTTGCCGTTGTAGAGATAGAGGCCCAAGTGGTCCTGACCGGACTGGTGACCGGCCAGGGTGGAGCGTTCGGAGTGGACGCCGAAGCCGTGACGGTAGAGGAAAGAGGCCAGCCGCCGGGAACGGTCGGTGACGTCGGCGTAGGTGAGGCGGCGGTCCCGCCAGACGATGCACTCCCGGTCGGGCACGGTGGCGGCCACCGTCTCGTGGACCTGGCCCAGGTTGAATTCCTCCCCGCTCACCGACCACCTCGCGCTCTGTCGTGGATCTGCCGCCGTCGTCGCTGCGACGACGGCGTTGTCGTTGGGGCGCCTTGTCGTGGGCGGCGCCGTGTAGATGTGTCGACGCAGCCTATTGGCTGGCCGCGGTGCGGCCGGTCAGCCCACGATCACTGCTGGTAGCGCTCGACCACAGGGGCCGGCCGCGCCTGGGCGTCGTCGGGATCCTGGCCGGCACTGCGCCGGGCGCGGCGCTGACGGAGCAGGTCCCAGCACTGGTCGAGGGCGACTTCGATGGTGCGGAGCCGCTCCTCTTCCTCGACGGTGAGGCCTTCGCCCACGTGGGCCTCCTCCAGACGGTGCTCCTGTTGGGCCAGCTCGTTGATCCGGTTCACGAGTTCGTGGTCGTCCATCTGTCCTCCTCGGCCCGCGCTGACTCGTCTGTGACTCTATGTGGCTACTTGAGAAGCCGCGACATGTGGCTACTTGAGAAGCCGCGACAGCCGGCGGTCGGCCAGGGGCTTGCCCCCCGTCTGGCAGGTGGCGCAGTACTGCAGCGACTTGGTGGCGAAGGAGACCTCCCGGACGAGGTCCCCGCACACGGGACAGGGCTCGCCCGTCCGGCCGTGGACGCGCATGGTCCGCTTCTTGTCCCCCTTGAGCTCGTTGGCGGCCTGGCCCGAGGCCCGCTGCGTCGCCTCGGCCAGGATGGTGACGACCGCCGTGTGGAGCCGGGCGACCTCGTCCTCAGTCAGCTTGGCCGCCGGCTTGAAGGGCGACAGCCGGGCGGCGTGGAGGATCTCGTCGGAATAGGCGTTGCCCACACCGGCGATGAGCGACTGGTTGGCGAGAGCGGTCTTGATCGTGCCCGGGGCCGAGCCGAGGATGCGGCCCAGGGTGGCCGTGTCGAAGCCGGGGTCGAGGGGGTCGGGTCCGAGAGAGGCGAGGGGCTCCACGTCCTCGGGCTGGTGGACCACCCACAGCGCCAGGCGCTTCTCCGTTCCCATCTCGGTGACGTCGAAGCCGGCCGACGGGGCGAAGTCGACCGAGGCGAAGCCGACGCGCAGCGCGATCGGGCTCCGGCTGGGACGGGCCCGCGTGGCGGGGAGCGAGTCCCACCACTTGATCCAGCCGCCCCGGGCCAGGTGGATGACCAGCCAGAGGCCGTCCATGTCCATGCACAGGAACTTCCCCCGTCGGCGGCAACCGACCATGGTGCGGCCGACGAGATCGTCGAGGGGGGGATCGAAGGTCTTGAGCGCGGCGATGGCGCCGAGCTCGCAGCGTTCGACGCGACGGCCGCGGCTGCGGCCGTCGAGCCATTCGACGAGCGCCTGGACCTCGGGGAGTTCGGGCACGGTGCCCATGATGCCGAGCGCGGCCGCCCCCGTCGACCAGGGGATCTCTCTCGGTGGGCCGCGCCCTCGGCAACGACGGCGGCGATGGCACAGTGGCGGGGTGGACCGAGGCACCCGACACGACGACCGGGCCCGGCCGGAGACGCTGGTGCTGGGCGTGGTGCTGGGGGTGGTGCTGACGGTGTCGGGCTGTGCGGCGCCGAACGGGCAGGCGTCGTCCACCACGGTGAGGCGGACCCCCACCTCGTCCCCGTCCACCTCGTCCGCACCGACGACGACAGGCCCGACGACGACAGGCCCGACGACGACGGGCCCGACGACGACGGCACCGACGGGTCCGGTGCCTCCGGTGGTGTGGTCGGGATGCGGGGCCGATCTGCAGTGCGGATCGGTGACGGTGCCTCTCGACTACAGCCGACCCGGCGGCCGGACGATCCAGGTCGCCGTCGAAAGGCGGCCGGCGGCCGAGCCGTCGCAGCGGATCGGCTCCCTCGTGATCAATCCCGGGGGGCCGGGGACATCGGGGATCGACGACATGGAGAACGAATTGAGCGTGCTCACGCCGGGCCTGCTCGATCGCTTCGACATTGTGTCCTTCGATCCCCGGGGGGTGGAGCGCAGCGCACCGGTCGAGTGCGGGCCCGGTTCCCCGACCTCACCGACGTCAGCGCCGTCACCGACGACGACGTCGACCACCCCCTCGCCGCCCCTGCCCGATCCGGTGCCGGCGACGACGGCCGACCAACGGGCCGCCGCGGCGCAGGACAGGGCCTACGGGGCGGCCTGCGCCAAGTACTCGAACGGGGTGCTGCCCTACGTGGGCACGGTGGACGCGGCGCGGGACCTGGACCGGATCCGCGCCGCCCTGGGTGACCAGAAACTGACGTTCATCGGACATTCGTACGGCACCTTGTTGGGCGCCGAGTACGCCGAGATGTACCCCGGTCACGTGCGGGCCATGGTGCTCGACGGAGCCATCGATCCGGCTCTGGGCACCGACCAGATGGCGCTCGACCAGGCCCAGGGCTTCGAGTCCGTGCTCGACGACTTCTTCACGTGGTGCGCCTCGGCCTCCTCGTGCCCGTGGCGGACCGGACCCGACCCCACGGCGGCGCTCGTGGCGCTGATCGACGGCAGCCGGACGCACCCGCTGCCCGCCGTCGGCGGTCGGGAGGCCGGGCCCGGGGAGTTCTACAACGCGCTGCTCGACGATCTCTACGCGCGGTCGTCGTGGCCGTCGCTCGGTGACGCGCTGGCCCAGGCGGCGGCCGGGAACGGGACCGATCTCGTCGGTCTGTCCGACACCTACTCCTCGGGGGGATCGACCAACGGGGGCGATGCCAACAACGCCATCAACTGCCTCGACCACCCCGTCTCCCGGGACCTGTCGACCTATCCGGCGCTGGCGGCGCAGGCCGCGGCGGTGGCACCGGTGTTCGGTCCCGTTCTCGCCTGGGGTCTCCTGCAGTGCGCGGTGTGGCCCGCCGCCCCGACGCGGACGCCGGGACCGATCTCGGCCCCCGGGTCACCGCCGATCCTGGTGACGGGGACGACGGGAGATCCGGCCACGCCCTATCCGTGGGCCGAGGCCCTGGCCTCGGAATTGCAGCACGGCGAGCTGGTGACGTGGGTGGGGGAGAACCACGTGGCCTATTTCTACAGTCCCTGCGTCCGGGCCATCGACGAGGCCTACCTGGTGGCGGGCAGCCTGCCCGCCCCCGGGACACGGTGCACCGATTGAGGCCCATGCCGTCTGGGTCCACCCTCGTCTGATAGACCCCCGGGGGACGCGCTCGATCGGGGGAGAGATGCGCAGGCACACGATGAGCAGTCGATCCGTCGACAACGGACGGCGCCGGGGAGGCGCCGGTGTGGTGGCCGTGGTGGGAGCCCTGGTGGTGCTGGCCGGTGGCGCGGCGGCGTGCGGCTCGTCGTCACCGAAGGCCCTCGCCCCCCTGCCGGCGCCCCGAGGACTTCCCTCCTTCTACTCGGTCCCGCAGCCCCTGCCCTCCGGTGGCCCCGGCACGTTGGTGAAGGCCCCCCAGAAGGTGGCGGTGAGCGGCCTGCACGGCACCGTCTACCGGGTCATGTACATGTCGGAGTCGGTCCGCAACGCGCCGGTGGTGGTGACGGGACTGGTGATCGTGCCCGACACGCCCGCCCCGGCCGGCGGCTACCCCGTGGTCAGCTGGGGACACGGCACCAACGGCATGGCCGACCAGTGCGCGCCGTCGCTCGATCCCACCCAGGCCGTGCCGGAGACGAACGGCTTGCTCGACCAGGGGTGGGAAGTGACGGCCAGCGACTACCAGGGGGAGGGGACGCCGGGGCTGTTGCCCTACATCGTGGGGGTGAGCGCGGCGCGCAACACCATCGACATCGTCCGGGCGGCCCGTCATGTCCCCGCCTTCCACGCCAGCGCCGACTACGTGGTGTGGGGTCACTCAGAAGGGGGCCAGACGGCGATGTTCACACTGCACATCGGCCCCTCCTATGCGCCCGAGCTGCATTTGAAGGGCGTCGTGGCCGGGGCGCCCCCGTCGCAGTTCGGGGTGATTTACACGTTTCTGAAGACGAGCCCGTACCGCTACTACCTGTTCATGGTGGCGGGTGCCTACCAGTCGGCCTACGGCAGCGCCGCCGCTCCCGTGTCGAAGGTCCTCACGCCCCTCGGCATCAAATTGCTCCCCATCCTCGACCAGGGGTGCTCCGACTACGTGGCCAAGATCATCGACAAGTACCAGGTCGCGCAGTTCTCCACCGGTGATCCCTTCACCGTGCCGCAGTGGAAGACGCTCTTCCAGGAGAACGATCCCGAGAATTTCGCCTCGGCCAGCAGCGTGCCGCTGCTCATCATCCAGGGCGGAAGCGACGAGCAGATTCCCGTGATCTCCACCCAGCTCCTCGCCACCCACCTGTGCCAGGTCGGCCAGGATCTCGAACGGTGGATCTATCCCGGTCAGAGCCACGCCGGGGTGATCGGCCCCTCGTTCGCCGACATGACCCACTGGATCGCCGACCGCTTCGCCGGTCTGGCCGATCCCGACCCCTATGTCCCCACCGGTCTGGCGGGGATCACCACCACCACCTGTCCGAGCTGACCGGGGCGCCTCAGCGGGCGCCGGCGTCCCCGGCCGGGCCGCCGCCAACCCCGGGCGGGGACCGGCCCGCCCAGTCGGCCCAGGCCAGGTACCCGCCGGCCAGGTCGGCGGCACGTTCGAATCCCATGTCGGCCAGGGAGGCGGCGGCCAGGCTCGAGGCGAAGCCGGCGGAACAGACGATGACGACGGGCTGGTCGTAGCCGCGGACCTCCGGTATGCGGTGGCTGCCGGCGGGGTCGAGACGCCATTCGAGGACGTTGCGTTCGATGACGAGGGCGCCGTCGAGCTCGCCCTCGGCCCGGCGCTGCTCCGAGGGTCGGATGTCGATGACGAGGCCGCCCTCGGCCGCCACGGTGGCGAGGTCGGCGGGCGTCACCCGGCCGATGCGGGCCCGGGCCCGGGCGAGGAGGTCGTCGGGCGAGGCGGTCACGACGTCGCCGCGGTGCTCAGGGGCTCGCCGTCGCGGCCACCGCACCGAGGAGGGCGGTCACCGTCCCGGAGGGGGGAGGGCCGGGACGGTGACCGCCGAAGGGTGTGCGACCCCCGTGGCCAGCGTCCGTGGGGGCCATCACCACGCTGCCATCGTAAATGGATAAAGGTGATTAAACAAGTCCGATTTATAGGAAATGGGGGCTTTATAGGAAATGGGGCCGGGGCGGCCCGGTAGCGTGGGCCGCCGTGGACGCCCAGACGGCCCGGGACCGGGTGGCGCGAGCACCGGTCGGCCACCTGGCCACGGTGACGCCGCAGGGCCGGCCGCACGTCGTGCCCTGCTGTTTCGTCCTGGCGGGCCGATGGATCTACTCCGCCGTCGACGCCAAGCCCAAGAGGACACTGGCCTTGCGCCGGCTCGACAACATCGCCGCCCACGGCTCCGTGGCGCTGCTCGTGGACCGCTACGACGAGGAGTGGCGCGACCTGTGGTGGGTGCGGGTGGACGGCACCGCCCAGCTGTGGGAGGCAGGTCCCCGCCGCGACGAGGCCCTCGCCGCGCTGGCCGGCAAGTACCGGCAGTACCGCGAGACCACGCCGCCCGGTCCTGTGATCGCCGTGGCGGTCACCGGGTGGCATTGGTGGCCGTGACCCCCCGGTGCGGTCCCACCGGTCGACGCCTCACCAGTCGGCCCAACCGGTCGGGGTGACCGAGCCCTCGATGGTGCGCGGGTCGACGGGGAGCCGGGTGTTGCCCGCCTGGTAGACGGCGAAGCACAGCTGGAGGACCCTGGCGGCGTCCTCGGCCGTCATGTCGGGTTGGGTGCCAGCCAGCAGGGAGTCCACGAAGTGGGCCGACGACCGCTTGAAGCCGGTCCCCCAGTCGGCGTCCATGTCGCTGTAGCCGGTCATCGTGCGTTCCTTCTCGTCGCCGCGGTAGATCATCACGGCAGGCAGGTCGAGCATCTCCCCCGTGCAGCGGGTGACCCACAGGAAGCCCTCGTCCCCCTGGACCTCCACGAATTCGTCGGCCCCGTAGTAGCCGCTGCGCATCCACATCTTCGGCGCATAGCTCACCTCCATGGAGCCGAGCAGCCCGGGATCCTCGTACTCGAAGATGGCCTGACACGGTTCGAAGAAGAGGTCACGCCGGCGCACGACGGCCTGGACGGAGACGATGTCCTGGTCGAGAAGCCAGAGGGCCAAGGCGTACTTGTGGACCATGTCGTCGAAGAGGTGGCCCCCCGGGCTCAGCTTGTTGAGCCGCCACACGTAACCCTCGGCCCGCAGCCCGGCCTGGAACGGCGCGTCGGTCTGGCCCACGACCGTCTTGATGCGGATGTTGGTGGGTGCGCCGATGGCGCCCTCGGCGATCAGGCGCTTGGCCCTCTCGAGCGGCGGATAGTGCCAGAAGCACTCGCTCACCCGCAGCGTGACCCCGGCCTCCTCGGCTGCGGCACCCATCTTGCGGGCCTCGGCCACGGTGTTGGCCAGGGGCTTCTGGCACGAGACGTGCTTGCCGGCGGCCACCGCCGCCAGGACGTGGTCGTAGTGCAGGTGGGTGGGGGTGAGGATCTCGACGGCGTCGATGTCGGGGTCGGCCAAGAGGTCGTCGATATGGGTGAAGACCCGCGACGCCCCCCACTGCGCCGCCGCCGTTGCGGCCACGGTCTCGTCGGTGTCGCAAACGGCGACGACGTCGCACCGCTCGTGTTCCAGATAGCCGGCGACGTTCATCCCGGCGATGTTGCCGGCACCGATGACACCCAGACGGACCCGATCTCCTTCGACTGACACGGGCGTCATGTTAGGAGCTTTCGGCCTCCCCTGTCCGACGGAGGAAAACCCTGGCGGGCGCCGGGAGAACCCCGTTCTTGCCGTGCCCCGGCGACGGGCCTTACCGTGAAAGAGACGGCTCGTCTGCCTCCCGCGGCGTCGGGGGACGGGGCCCACCTAGGAGGGAGCTGCGGTGACAGTGTCTGTGACGGCCAAGGCCTCGGGCGTCGGCCACCCCCTGGCCGCGCTGACGGCCGAGGAGGTCAGTGCCGCCACCGCCATCGTCCGCGCCGACGAGCGCTTCACCGACACCTGGCGTTTCGCCTATGTGGGCCTCGAGGAACCACCGAAGGCCACCGTGCGGGGATTCACCGCCGGCGACCCCGTGGACCGGCTGGTCCGGATGATCATGGTCACGGGCCCGACCGCCGATGTCATCGAGATCGTGGTGTCGGTGACCACGGGCGACGTGCGTTCGTTCGTCGAGGTGCCCGGCATGCGGCCGGGCCTGCTCTTCGAGGAGTCGCTTCTGGCCGTCGTGGCGCTGAAGGAGAATCCCGAGTGGCAGGCGGCCATGCGCCGGCGCGGCATCGAGGATTTCGACAGCATCCAGATCGACCCGTGGCCGGCCGGATCCTTCGACGTGGCCCACGAGGTGGACCGGCGGATCTGCCGGTGCCTGTCGTACCTGCGCCTGACCCCCGACGACAACGGCTACGCCCGCCCCATCGAGGGGGTCATCGGATTCGTGGACATGGCCCGGGGTGAGGTCCTCGAGATCGTCGACACCGGCGTCGTGCCGATCCCTCCCGAGAGCGGCAGCTACTACCCCGAGGACCAGGGCCCGCTGCGCAGCGACCTGAAGCCCCTCGAGATCGTCCAACCGCAGGGCCCGAGCTACGAGGTGGACGGCAATCTGGTGCGCTGGCAACGCTGGTCCCTGCGGGTGACCATGGATCCCGTCGAAGGACTCGTCATCCGTGACGTCGGGTACGAGGACGAGGGGCGGGTGCGCAGCATCCTCTACCGGGCCGCGGTGAGCGAGATGGTGGTGCCCTACGGCGACCCCGGCCCCATGCACGGGTGGAAGAACGCCTTCGACGCCGGTGAGTGGGGCCTCGGCCGGATGGTCAACTCGCTCACCCTCGGCTGTGACTGCCTGGGGGTCATCCACTACTTCGACGCCGTCTGCACCACCGAGCAGGGCAAGCCCTACACGATCCCCAACGCCATCTGCCTCCATGAAGAGGACTACGGGATGTTGTGGAAACACAGCGATCCGCGTTCGG
>DATNJD010000276.1:0-4194 GCA_035604075.1 Acidimicrobiales bacterium | reverse complement strand
TGGCGCCGAGCGAGTACTTCGCCCGCCAGTGCTGGATCAGCTATGAGATCGACGAATCCACCCTGCCGGCCCTCGCTCCGTTCATCGGCGAGGAGCGGATCGTCTGGGGATCCGACTACCCCCATCACGACGCCACCTTCCCCGGTGCGGTGACCACGTTGCGGCGGACGCTGTCCCCGCTCGACGCCGGCAGCCGGGCCAAGATCCTGGGGGGAAATGCGGCCGAGCTCTACCGGCTCCCCCCGTGGGCTGTCCATGGGTGACGGCACCATGCTGGGGGCGATCGTGGCCGAGGCTGCCGGCCGCTACGGCGACACCGCTCTCTACGTGGCCCCCGACGGTGGGACCCTCTCCTACGGCGAGCTCCATCGGGTCTCGGACGAGGTGGCGGCGGGTCTGTCGGCGGCCGGGGTCCGAGCCGGCGACGTGGTGGCGTTGCTGCTGCCGTCGGGCGCCGCCTACGCCGTGGCCTACGTGGCCGCCGCCAAGATCGGCGCCGTCACCGCCGGGGTGAACGACAAGTTGTCACCGCCCGAGCGGCGGCGGTGTCTCGAGATCGCCCGGCCGGCGCTCGTGATCGCGTCGGGGGAGCTGGCCGGCAGCACCGAGATGGGCTCTGTGCACGACGGGGCCGGTGTCGTCGAGGTCGACCCCGACGGCCCCCCGGCCGGCACGCTGGCGGCGTTGCGGACATCGGGTGCGGTGGTACCCGCTCCCCCGGATGACCCCGACCGGGCCGTGGCCGTGGTCTTCACCTCGGGGACGACGGGCGATCCGAAAGGGGCCGTCTTCTGCGAACGGCAGCTCGACGCCATCAGCGTGGCCGACGGGGGTCGGCGCTGGGGGAACGGGGGCCGGGGCCTGGCATCGACCTCGTTCGCCCATCTGGGGTACATGACCAAGCTCTTCCAGGCATTGCGCGGCGGGGGGACGAGCTTCCTGATGGCCCGGTGGTCGGCCGGCGAGGCTCTGGCCATGGTGGCCCGGCACCGGATCACCACCCTGGGCGGGATCCCCACCCAGGTGGCGCTGATGCTCGCCCACGAGAGCTTCGAGACGACCGACGTCTCGTCGGTCAAGGCGATCGCGTTGGGCGGAGGTCCGGCCACGGCATCGCTCGTGCGCGCCGCGCGGGAGCGTTTCGGTGTTCCGGTCGTCGTCCGCTACACCTGCACGGAAGCGGGGGTGGGCGTGGGCACGAACGTCGACGACCCGCCCGAGGATGCCGAAGTCTCCGTCGGCCGGGCCCGGCCCGGCGTCACCCTCACCATCCGCGACGACTCCGACGTCGTCCTGCCCGACGGCGAGACGGGCCAGGTCTGCCTGGCGTCGGCGGCGGTGATGGCCCGCTACCACCACGACCCCGACGCCACGACGGCAGTCCTCACCGCCGACGGTGCCGTGAAGACGGGCGACCTCGGCTACGTCGACGAGCGGGGCCGGCTGCACCTGGTGGGGCGGAGCAAGGAGATGTACGTCCGGGGCGGCTACAACGTCTTTCCCCTGGAGGTCGAGAACGTCCTCTCCGACCATCCCGCCGTGGCCCACGTGGCCGTCGCCCCCCGGCCCGATCCCGTCATGGGGGAGATCGGCGTGGCCGTGGTGGTGGTCCGGGCCGGCGCGCCGGCACCCACCCTCGAAGATCTGCGGGCCCACGGCCGGGGCCGGCTGGCCGCCTACAAGCTTCCCGAGGCTCTTCTACTCACCGACGAGTTGCCCCGGACGGCCATGGAGAAGATCGACCGCCGCCTCCTGGGGCAGATGGTCACCGACCACTGGTGACGGCGCGAGGGCACCGTGGCAAAGCTGACGACGACGTCAGGTTCCCCACCGGTGACGTAGCATCGCCGACTGTGACCGCCAATGGCCCCCCGTTCCGTCTCCTGCCGCGCCTCGACGACGCCAACCGCTTCTTCTGGACGTCGGGCTCCGATGGCCGCCTGCGTTTCCAACGCTGCGGCGAGTGCCGGCACTACGTCCACCCGCCCGCCCCGCGCTGTCCCTATTGCCTGGCCGACGCCCTCGCCCCCGAAGCCGTGAGCGGCCGGGGCGTCGTCCATTCCTTCACCGTCAACGTGCAGAAGTGGTTCCCCGACGCCGAGCCGTACATCATCGGTCTCGTCACCATTGCCGAGCAGGACGACGTCCGGCTCACCAGCAACATCATCGACACCGAGGCCGACGACGTGGCCATCGGCATGGAGGTGGCGGTGGACTTCGTCGAGGCCGAGGACGTCTGGTTACCCGTCTTCCGGCCCGTGACGGCGGGCCGGCCGGCACCGGAGTCCGCGTCGTGAAGGCCGACCAGCTCCTCGAACGCCGGGCCGTGATCTCGGGCATCGGCCAGTCGGCCGTGGGACGACGCCTCGGCCGCAGCGACCTCGATCTGACGGTGGAGGCGGCGCTCGTCGCCATCGCCGACGCCGGGCTCACCCGCGACGACATCGACGGGCTCTCCACCTATCCGGGCATGGGCATGGGACCGGGCGGTTTCGCCGGGCCCGCCGGACCCGAGGTCCAGGACGCCCTGCGGCTGAAGCTCAACTGGCACGACGGCGGCGGGGAGGGGGCCGGGCAGATCAGGGCGGTCATGGCCGCCTGCCTGGCTGTGGCCGCCGGACTCGCCCGGCACGTCCTCGTCTACCGGACCGTCACCGAGTCCACCGCCCAGGGCAAGGGCGGCCGCCAGGCGCTGGGTGCCATGGGGGGGACGGGCGGTTCCGGTGGGGGCGCACCACGGATGATGGGCTTCATGCAGTGGTCGATCCCCTACGGGGCCGTCTCCGCCGTCAACTGGCTGGCCCAGGTGGCCCGGCGCCGGATGTACGAGTTCGGGCTCACCCGCGAACAGCTGGCCCAGATCGCCCTGAACGGTCGCCGCAACGCCTCGCTCAATCCCAACGCCATCTTCCGCGACCCCCTGACCATGGAGGACTACCTGGCGGCGCGGATGATCTCGACCCCCCTGTGTCTCTACGACTGCGATGTCCCGTGCGACGGCTCGACGGCCGTCATCGTCTCCCACGTGGACTACACGCCCGATGCACCACGATCGGTGGCCCATGTGAACGCCATCGGCACCGCCTTGCGGGGCCGGCCGTCGTGGGACCAGTTCGATGACATGACGACCATGGCGGCGCGCGACGCCGCGGCCAGCATGTGGGAGCGCACCGACCTCACGCCGGAAGACGTCGACGTGGCCGAGCTCTACGACGGTTTCTCCATCCTCACCATGACCTGGCTGGAGGAGCTCGGCTTCTGCGGGAAGGGTGAGAGCGGCCCCTTCGTCGAGGGAGGTGAGCGGATCGCCCTCGGAGGCCAGATCCCGCTCAACACGAGCGGCGGTCAACTGTCGGCCGGACGGCTCCACGGCTTCGGCTTCCTCCACGAAGCATGCCTGCAGCTGCGCGGCGAGGGTGGCGACCGTCAGGTGGCCGGCCCTCCCGAGGTGGCCGTGGTAGCCAACGGCGGTGGCCCCATCGCCGGCACCATGCTCCTCACCCGGGGCCGGGGCTAGCTAGCCCCGAACGGGCACCAGAGACCGCAACGGAGTCGCCGCCGTTCGACGCGCCAAGTGCCTAGTGCCTAGTGCACTTCTTCGTGCACCGCCGTGGTGACGCCCTGGGCATCGGTGGCTTCGCGGTCGTAGGTGCGGTGCCGGCTACCCGGCGCCCGGCGGGACGTGGCGAAGATCGCACTCGAGGCGACGAGGCCGATGGCACCGACGACCATCAGGATGACCCCCACCGTGGAGAGCCGGAATCCATGGCCTTGCGTCGTCACCGCCCAGTACATGACGGCGCCGACGGCGACGGCGATCGTGCTGAAGACCATTCCGGTGAGACCCATTGTCCATGCTCCCTCTCGTTTCCCTGACCATCGGTCAGGTGCGAAGAAGCAGGGTCCGGACGCCTTCGTCACCCATCGTAGCTCACGCGGCACACAAAGTGTCGGGGTAAAATCACGTACGTGCGGCATGAAGTCGCGCCGGGACCTCAGACGGGCAGGGAGCTCATGACCGACTTCTCGACCGACTCCCAACTGACGGCGGAATGCAGACGTTCGTTCTCGGCCGCCTGGCCCCCGTTCAGGCCGAAGAGCCTCTTCGACCACAGAAGGTAGGCGGCGATCGCCACGTTGATCAGGAACGTCACGAGCTTGAGGGCGCTGAGCGACTTGGTGAGCTCGTAGACC
>DATNJD010000275.1:0-4371 GCA_035604075.1 Acidimicrobiales bacterium | reverse complement strand
CGAGCGGCTGCACCACGCCATCTGGGCCAACTCCGTCGACGCCCGGGCCGGCGGCGGGGCGTCCCGGTGGCGATGGGGAGAGGTCGCCTGTCGTCTGGGGGCCACTCTCGGGAGCGGCGACAGTGGTGACGCGGCAGACGTCGTTCTCCCCGACGGCCGGTCAGCCGTCTGTGACGGGGGACCTCTCGACGCCGACCTGGGTCCACGTCTGGGCCTGGCCGTCGTCCACCGGATCTCGCTCGAACACGGCATCCTCCGACCTCTCGGTCCGAACGATCCTGCCGGGGTCGACCTGGCCGCTGATCAGCTCGGCGCCGTGGCCTCGCCCGGGGCCGGGGCCCGCGTCATCGCCCCGGCGGGATCGGGTAAGACCCGGGTGCTCACCGAACGGGCTCGACTCTTGCTCGAGCAGTGGGGCCTTCCCACGGCGGCGATCGCACTCGTGGCCTACAACGTACGGGCGGCCGACGAGATGAAGGCGCGGCTCGGCGGTCTCGGCGACGTGCGGGTGCGGACGCTCAATGCCCTCGGACTGCGGCTGTGCGGACGGAACTCGACGATCGACGAGCTGGAGGTCCGACGGATGCTCGGCGGTCTCGTCACCGTACCGAAGCGGGCCGAGACGGATCCGCTGGCGCCGTGGATCGACGCCCTCGGCCGGGTCCGGCTGGCACTGGCGGACCCGGCCACGGTGGAGGCCGAGCTGCCCGACGTCTCCGACCTCGATCGGGTGGCACGCCTCTACCGGGGACAGTTGGCCGACCGCGACGTCGTCGACTTCGACGAGCAGGTGACGGGGGCCATCGAGCGGCTGCTCGGGGACCCGGTCTTCCGTCAGCGGATGCAACGTTTCGCCCGGGTGCTCCTCGTGGACGAGTTCCAGGATCTGACTCCGGCCCACCTGCTGCTCATCCGCCTGCTCACCGGTCCGGCCGGGGCGGTGTTCGCCGTGGGTGACGACGACCAGACCATCTACGGCTACGCCGGGGCGACCCCGCGCTGGCTCGTCGACTTCGGCCGTTGGTTTCCGGGCGCGGCCCTTCACTCGCTCGAGGTCAACTACAGGTGCCCGCCGCCGGTCGTCACCGCCGCCTCGAATCTCCTGTCCCACAACGCCCTACGGGTGTCCAAGGTGATCCGAGCGGCGCCGACACCCGACGCCGAGCGACAGGGGGCGGGGAGCCTGTCGGTGCGCGGCGGTGACGGCGGTCCCGCCGCCCGCACGGCGCGTCGCGTCCGTGAGCTTCTCGACGCCGGTGCAGTCCCGACCGACGTGGCCGTGCTGGCCCGAGTCAATGCGTCTCTTGCTCCCGTTCAGGTTCTGCTACGCAACGACGCGGTGGCGGTGAACGGGGGCGTGAGCCGGCACTTCCTCCAGCGCGGGGGCGTCCGCGCCGCCTTGGCGTGGCTGACGGTGGCAGGCGCCGCCGGTACCGATCTGTCCGGCTCCGTGCTCCGGGAGGCGGCGCGCCGACCCAAGCGTGCCATGAGCGCATCGCTGCTCGACCTGGTGGCCCGCAACACCTCCGTCGAGGGGCTCGTGAACCTGGCCGAATGGCTCGAGGGCAAGGACAACGCGCGGGAGTCGGCCAAAATACGAGACCTGGCCGACGACGTCAGACGGGTCCGGTCGGCGGCCCGGAACGGGACCACCACCCAGGTGTTGGACGTACTTCGCTCGCAGATCGGCGACGGCGGCCTCGACGCCAGTGCCACGGCGCTCGATCAATGGAGCCATGGCGCCGGCTCCGCCCACGGAGACGATCTCGACGCGCTGACGGAGCTGGCCGAGCTCGAGAGCGACCCGGGCCGGTTCGCCCCGTGGCTGTCGGAGCAACTGAGCGCGGCCGGTGACGACGAGGGGGTCACGTTGGCGTCGATCCACGCCGTGAAGGGTCGGGAATGGGACCACGTCGTGGTGCACCACGTCACCGGCGGCCTGCTCCCCCACCGGCTGTCCGATGATCTCGAGGAGGAGAGGCGCATCTTCCATGTCGCTCTCACCCGCTGCCGTGGGAGCGCGTCGATCGTCCCCGGATCACCCCCGTCGCCGTTTCTCCTCGAGCTCGACGCACCGGGCCACCCCGCGGCGAAGGCCCAGAATCGGCAGGACCGCGCCTCTTCGCCTCCCGACGGCCGATCCCGGTCGACCCGGCGCCGCCCGGCACCGTCGACCGAGTCCGCGGTGCTCGAAGGCTCGGTGGGAACGGCCTTCACCCTCGGAGGTCACGATCACGAGATCGTGGAGATCGACGGAGGAGCTGTCCGCACCCTCATCGGCGGCGGGCCCGCCACGACGTTGACCGCCTTCGGGACGTCGGTGACCGTCGGGGGCCGGCCGTTCGTGCTCGTCCACCCCCGCTTCGCCGACGCGTGGGATCAGCTTCGGGCCTGGCGAACGCGCCGTGCCGCCGGCAAGCCGGCGTTCGTCGTGTTCGACGACAAGACCCTGTGGCTGGTGGCCGCCACGTTGCCGACGAAGGAGGCCGGGCTACTCGCCATCAGCGGGATCGGTCCCGTGAAGCTCGAGACCTACGGCGACGATCTCATCTCGATCGCCGAAGGACTGCGCGCCTGATCGAGCGGTCGGTAGGATGAGCGCCAAGACATGGGGTGCTCGGGGGAGCTCGAGGGCTCCGACGACCAGGGGGGCGTCGTGCTGTCTGAGCTGCTGGACAACCCGTCGCAGTCGGTCCCGGGCCCCCGGCCCAGCTGGCTGAGCGGTGCCGTCCTGCTGGCCGGGCTCGTCCTGACGGGTTCGCTCGCCTGGGTATCGGAGACGATCCACGATCACGACGAGACCCGGCTACTCAACCTCGAGCTTCACCAAGCTGCGTCGGTCGTCGCCGTCGCCATTCCGTCGATTCAGCTCCCGCTGTCCTCGGCGTCCAGTCTGGCGGCGGCGACGGATGGTGACCCCCAGCAGTTCCGGAACTACATGGGGAGCTTCGTCGGCGGCAAAGGACCGTTCGTGTCGGCGTCGCTGTGGCGGGTGGAGAACGCAACGACGACGATGGTCGCCCTAGTGGGCTCTCCCCCGGAGCTCGCCACGACACCGGCGCAACTGACGGCCGCGCTGTCGCAGGCTCGACGCACGCCCACTTTGGAGGTTCTCAATCTCCTCAACCGCCCGTCGGCCAGCATCGGGTACGCGTCGGCCTCGCTGCTGCCTCCGGGACCGTGGGTGGTCTACGCCGAGAGGGATCTGCCCAAGAACCGGAAGTTGAACGTCACCACGAATTCGGCCTTCTCACAATTGAACTACGCGCTCTACCTGGGCCGATCGACGACGCCGCCCGACTTGCTGGGCGCGTCTCCCGGATTTCTCTCGACGGGGGGGACCAAGGCCAAGCAGACCGTCGCCTTCGGAAGCAGTGTCATCACTTTGGTGGCGACCCCGAACACAGAGCTCGGTAGCTCGCTCCTCGCCCGCCTGCCATGGATCGTGGCCGTGGCGGGAGGAGTGCTTTCGATCGTCGCCGCCCTGGTCACCGACTACCTCGTGCGCCGGCGACGACAGGCGGAATGGCTGGCGGCCGAGAACCGCCGGATGTACAGCGAGCAGCGAAGCATCGCCGAGATCCTGCAACACGCGCTGCTTCCCCAGACCCTGCCAGAAATCGCCGGAGTGGAGACGGCCATCCGGTACGTGGCCGGCGGTGACGGGGCCGATGTCGGAGGAGACTGGTACGACGTCATTCCCTTGGACCACGACCATTTCATCTTCGTGCTGGGCGACGTCTCGGGACGTGGCGTCGAAGCGGCCACGATCATGGCCCGGCTGCACTTCGCCATCCGCGCCTACGCCGCCCAAGGCGACGGGCCGGCGGCGATCATGGGCAAGTTGGGAAAGCTCCTGAGCATCGACAGCGACCGGTCCTTCGCCACGATCCTGTGCGCCGTCGTCGACGTGGCCGGCCACTCGATCACGCTGGTGAACGCCGGTCACCCTCCCCTCCTCATGTTGAACGGGAGTTCGGGGGCCTTCATCAGGTCGACGATCTTTCCCCCGGTCGGCATCCAGGAATCGACCGACTACCGGGCAGAGCACTTTGACGTCCCTGCCGGGGCGACCGTCGTCGCCTTCACCGACGGACTGATCGAGAGGCGGGACGAGACAATCGACACCGGGCTCGAGCGCCTGCGGGCACTCACCCTCGAGCATCCTCTCGCCCTCGACGATCTGCTCACCAAGATCCTCACCGAATCTCGTCGGGCTGGATACCATGACGACACGGCGATATTGGCGGTGCGATGGAAGAGGTAGAGGCAGGTGAGGCCGCACTCGGCATCGAGCGGTCCTCCGACGCCAGCGGGGATACGGTGATCTCTCTCCAAGGTGAGCTCGACATCTCGAGCGCCGACACCTTG
>DATNJD010000274.1:0-6813 GCA_035604075.1 Acidimicrobiales bacterium | reverse complement strand
GACCGGATCCGGCTGTCCTTCGCCTCGCCGCCCGCCGTCCTGCGGCAGGGGGTAGAGCGGCTCCGCCACGCCTGGGAGGCGTCGGTGCCGTAGCAAGGGAGCGGTTGACATCCCGTCGAGGAGGCCCGGTCACGATCTGACCGGCCTCACCGGACTCAGTCGGCCGGCGAGCCGAAGCGCAGCGGCAGGCGGGCCGGGCCCCAGATGCCGAAGGTGGACGGCTTCCACTCGACGGGTCCGTCGGGTGCGAGGTCGGGCATGCGCCGGGCGAGCAGGGGCAGGGCCTCTTGCAGTTCCGCCCGGGCCAGGGCCGCTCCCATGCAGAAGTGGATGCCCGACCCGAACGTCATCTGCAGGGCGTCGCGTTCGGAGGTGATGTCGAAGGTGTCGGGCGCCGTGAAGACCTCGGGGTCCATGTTGGCGCCGGCCAGGGCGACCGACACGATCGTTCCCGCCGGGAAAAGGACGTCGCGGTATTCGATGTCGACCGAGGCCACGCGGGCCGTGCCCCTGACCGCGCCCAGATAGCGCATGGTCTCCTCGACGGCCCGGGGCGCGAGCTCGGGGTGTTCGGCCAACAGGGCCCATTGGTCGGGATGCTCAGACAGCAGGGCCACGCTGCAGGCCAGTTGGTTCCGGGTGGTGTCCGTGCCCGCCATGAGCACGGCCTCGGCCAGCATGACGAGCTCGTCGCTCGACAGGCGGTCGCCCGCCTCCTCGATGGCGATGAGGGAGCTGAGGAGGTCGTCGGAGGGGTTGGTCCGGCGTTCCTCGACCATCGAGAGGACGTAGGCCTCGAGCTCGCCCGAGGCCCGCTGGATGGCAGGGAGGTCGACGGCCAGGTTCTGGTTGAAGATGCGGAAGATGTCCGTGGCCCACTGGGAGAAGAGCTTCCAGTCCTCCTTGGGTGCGCCGAGCAGCTCGCAGATGATGGGGATGGGGTACGGCTCACAGATGTCGGCGACGAGCTCGCACCGGCCCTGGCCCACGACGGCATCGACGAGGCTTGAGACGACCTCACGCATGAAGGGACGCAGCCGGTCGGCGGCGGCGGGAGTGAATGCGGGCGCCACCAGACGCCGGAGGCGGGCATGCTCGTCGCCTTCCATGGCCAGGATCGAGCGCCGGCGGTTCTGCAGGTAGCTGTCGGGTTCGAGGCCGGCCATCTCCGGGATGAGTGACAGAGCCGAATGGAATCGCCGGTCCCGCAGGACGGCGACGGCGTCGCGGTAGTCGACGAGCATGAATCCCATCGGGGTGCGGGCGAGCCAGTGTTCGGCCCGGGCCAGGCGGAAGGCGGCGAGCGCCTCGGCGCGCTCGAGTCCCGCCGTCTCCAGGACGGGCAAGGGGAGGTCGTAGGCGGAAACAGCGGACATCACATCCCCCTCAGCGGGTGGCAGGCCATGCGAACGCTACTTCCCTTTCAACGCTCGACCTCGTGGCCGAAGGCGGCCCGCGCCGCCGCCGCGCCGGGACCGGCCAGCTCCCGGAATCCGTAGGTCCCCTCGTCGAGGAATTCGTGCGCGGCCTGCACGACGGCGCCGAGAGCGGTGAAGGCGAAGCCGCCTCCCACCGAGATGCGAGCGACACCCACAGAGGCGAGCTCTGCGACCGACGGTGCGCCGGCCAGGGCGAGGACGTTCACCGGACGGTCCACCGAGCTCACCACCCGACGGATGTCCTCCAAGCGGACGACGCCCGGGGCGAACAGGACGTCGGCCCCGGCCTCCTGGTAGCCGTGGAGCCGGGCGATGGTGTCGTCGAGGTCGTCGCGACCGCGAAGATGATTCTCCGACCGTGCCGTGAGGACGAGGTGGATGTTCCCGCCGTGGGCCGCCTCCGCCGCCGCCGCCACCCGTTCGAGAGCCAGGGCCGTGTCGTAGATCGGCGCGTCGGGTCGACCGGAGGCGTCCTCGATGGAACAACCGGCCAACCCCGAAGCGACGGCCGCGGCGACGGTGGCGGCCACGGCGGCGGGATCGTCGGCGAACCCGTTCTCGAGATCGGCCGAGACGGGGAGGTCGGTGGCGTCGACGATGGCCCGCGCATGAGCGAGGGCTTCGTCGCGGGAGACCGATCCGTCGAGACGACCGAGGGTCGCCGCAAATCCGCTGCTCGTGGTGGCGAGCGCCTCAAATCCGAGCGAGGCCAGGAGCCGGGCCGACCCGATGTCCCAGGGATTGGGGAGCAACAGCGGGCTCTGGCCGCGGTGGAGTTGGAGGAACCGTGTGCACTTCTCGGATTGTGTCGGCACACGAGAACGCTACCGTCCCCGACCGTCGTGGGAAGCTGGCTCCGTGGTCGAAGAAGTCCTGCCCGGCGGCGTGGCCAACGCCGGATCGGTCGTGCGGGTGGGCGACGAGGTGCTGCGCCCGACCAATCCTCATACGCGCAGCATCCATTCCTTCCTGCGCCATCTCCGCGCCGTTGGTTTCGACGGGGTGCCCGAGGTCATCGCGGTGGAAGACGACGGGCGGGAGCGGCTTCGGTTCATCGAGGGCGACGTCCCGTGCCCGCCCTTTCCGGTGTGGTCGCAAAGCGAGGTCGCTCTCGCCTCCACGGCCGCATTGCTGGCGCGCCTGCACCGGGCGTCGGCCTCGTTCCGGGCCCCGCCCGGAGCGACGTGGAGCGCGGAGATGGCCGACCCCGACGTGTCACAGGGGCCGACGGTTGTTTGCCACAACGACGTCTGTCCCGAGAACGTCGTCTATCGCCAGGGCGTCGCCGTGGCCTTGTTGGACTTCGACTTCGCCGCACCGGGCCGGCCCCTCTATGACCTGGCGCAGCTGGCCAAGATGTGCGTTCCGCTCGACACACCCGAGGATGCGGCCCGGTGGGGTCGGGGGTCGCTCGACCCGGTGCCGCGCTTGCGCATCGTGGCCGATGGCTACGGGTTGCCGCCGGGGCGCGGAGCGTTCCTTCAGGTGCTACAGGAGTCGATAGCCGTGGGTGGAGCCTTCGTGGCCCGGCGGGTGGCGGAAGGAAACGAAGCCTTCATCGCCATGTCGAAGCAGATGGGGGGACCGGCCCGCTACGAACGTCGCCGGGAATGGTTCGAGCGGAACCGGAACCGGTTTCTCGACGCCCTGGGGTGAATGGGGGCGGCGCCGACGCCGCGTCAGTGGGTGGGGGCGTCAATGGGTGGCGGCGTCAATGGGTGGGGATGGTGGCCTCGAGATCGGTGACGGTGATCGAGAAGGTCCCGTTCGATGGCCGGAACCACGGCGCGGTACTGCCGACGAGTTCCAGTTGCAGGGTGTGCCCGGCGGCCACGGTGTACTCGTTGGGGGCGAGCTCGAAAGTGACGTCGGTATCGGCGGTGGACTCCGCGCCGGTCTGGGCCGACTGGTTGACGTCGGGGCGCACGACGGCGGTCTCGACGATCTGGCGGGTCTGGCCCGAGGCGCTCACGTCCCACAGGCGACCGACCAACTCCGGGTAGTTCCCCACCACGTGCAGATGGGCCCGTATCTGGATGGCCCCGATGAGAGTGGTGGCGTGGGTGACGAGCTGCGACGCGACGGCCGTGCCCGGTTCGCGGGCGGCGGGGAGGGGGTGACACAGCGGGCTGGCGTAGGCCGGGTTGAGGGCGGCCGCCACGTTCGGGTCTCCTCCGCCCGAGGTGACCGTCTGGGCCGACGGCGCCGAGAGGGTGAGCCGCCCGGTGGCCAGGGCGGCCCATGACGAGGCGGTGAGGACCGGTCCCGACGGGGCGCTCGCCGGGCAGGTCTGACCGACGGCCAGGACCGTGGTGGGGGGAAGGCCGTGGTGGAGCATGACGGTGTCCAGGAACGAGAGCGCGGCAGCGGTCTGGCGGTGGACGTCGGCGGCCTTGCCCTGGGCCCAGCCGTGGCCGTAGTCGTCGAAGATCAGGAGGAGGGGATCGTGGATGTGGGCCGCCGCGAGGCTCTCGGTGAAGTGGAGTGCTTCCGACACCGGGAAGAGGGTGTCGGTCCACCCGTTCTGGATGGCGATGGCGGGGACGCCGCCCGAGGGCAGGGGGATGCCGATGGCGGAGTGGTAGGTCTGGAGTTCCGTGAGAGCGGCGATGTCGGTGGCCGAGATCGGTTCCCCGGCGCCGATGGCGTTGTACCAATCGGTCAGGTCGGCGCTGGGATCCTTGCCCGGCGGGGCGAGGAAGAATTTGGTGGTGACGCCGTAGAGAAGGGTGTTCCAACTCTGCTTCTCGACACCGGGCGGCGTGGCGTCGGCCGATGCCGGGGTGGCGCTCGTGGTGAGGAGGCCGCCGTTCGGGGCGAGGGCCGTGACGAGGTCGTCCCAGGGCCACATGGCGTAGGCGGCGGCCACCGACATGGGCACGTGGTGGACCGGGCTCGTCCAGGGGGCGAAGCGGCCGTCGGTGAGCCGGACCCGGTTCTTGAGCGCCGCCAGTTCGAGTGTCCGGCCGGCGCCGTAGGAGACACCGGTGACGGCGATCTGAGGCCGGACGAGACCCTCGTCGACGAGCTCACCGGCGAGATACTGGGTGTCGCGGATCTCGTATCTCTGGTCGGCGAGGTGGATCCATCCGGCGTCACAGGCAGGCGTGCCGGCGCGTGAGGCGGCGGTGCCGCAGGAATCGCCGAAGCCGCGGGCCGTGTACATGAGGACGGCGTAGCCGCGGGTCGCCATGGTGACGTCGTCGATGGACCCGTCGTCGGTGGAGACCTCCCAGCTGGTCTTGTCCTGACCGAGGCCGTGGAGCATGACGATCAGCGGGAAGGGGCCTGAACCCTGCGCCGGTAGGGCCACGTCGGCGTCGAGAGGGACACCGTCGAAGCTCGGGACACGGCGGTCGGTGCCGTGGCTGAGTCCACCGGCGCAGAAGCGGATGCCGTCGTGCGGCGCGCAGGCGAGGGTGCCGAAGGGGTGGGGAACGGCGGGCGGGGGCGGTTCCGTGACGACCGGAGCAGCGCGCGGCGTGGAGGACGGCGTGGCTGCTCCGCCGCAGGCCGACAGCGCCGTCGCCGCGGCGAGGATGAGCACAAGGCCAGCGCGTCGAGAGAGATTCGTCCTGGTCACGATGGGCAGGCAGCCTACAGGGGCGCCGCGATCACGACGATGTGTCGCCCGGCGGTTCGAGAGCGCCCCGGGCGTAGCGATCGATGGTGGGGCCGACCCAGCGGGCGATGTCACGACGATCGGCCGAAGCCATCGGCTCGAGGCGCATGACGTAGCGGTTCCAGGCCACACCGATGAGCTGGGAGGAGACGAGGGCCCGACGACGCCTCTGGGTGTCGTCGTCCTCGCCGGCGAACCCGTGGAAGGTGAGGCGCTCGTTCAGGAACTCGCGCATGGCGTCGGCCGTCTGGGGCGAGGCGGTAACGGCCTGGGCCAGGGTGACGAAGGAGGTCGAATCAGCGCCGGCCGACTGCATCTCCCACTGGGCCAGGAACCGTTCGACCAGTCGTTCGCCGCTGAATCCTCCCGCTCCTTCGACCACCTCGGCCTGGACCTGGTGGGGGTCGATGGGAAGGTGCATCGTCTCGATGTACAGCTCCGACTTGTCGGCGAAGTAGTGGTGGACGAGGGCCGGGTCGACCGAGGCCCGGCGGGCGATGCCCCGGATGCTCGCCCGCTCGTAGCCGAGCTCGGCGAAGGCGGCCCGGGCGGCGGCCACGATCTCGGCCCGGGTGTCGGCCTTGCCGGGGCGCCGTCCGGGCCGTGCCATCACGCCCCTCGATCCGGCGCGCCGCATGTGCTAAAAGTCATCACTGATGAGTTCTACCACCTCGGCGACCTCGGCGACCTCCCTGCCCGGAACGCGGCGGCGACCCGCCCCGGCGGGGGAGACGGGATCGCTCGGCTCGCTGGCCGGCTGGTGCTACGACCATCGGCGGAGGGTGCTGGCGCTGTGGATCCTCGGGATCATCGCGGTGACGGCCATCTCGCAGATCGTAGGCACGCGGTACCAGGACAACTTCTCGTCGGGGAACTCCGATTCCCAACAGGTGCAGAACATTCTGGCCAGCCAATTCCCCTCGACGGCGGGGACGACGGCCGACGTCGTGATCCACACGCGGGCGGCGGTGACCGCCCCCGACGCCGTGTCGAGCACGGCCCGGATGGTGGCCCGGTTGCGGACGCTTCCGAACGTGAGCGGCGTGACGAGCCCGTTCGCAGCGGGGGCCGTCCATCAGATCTCGGCCGACGGACACATCGCCTTCGCCGTCGTGCAGCTCGACCGGGACGAGCCCGACATCTCCAACAGCGCCGTGAAGCGGCTGATCAGCACGGCCCAGTCCTTCGCCCATCCCGGCTACGACGTCGAGCTCGGTGGTCAGGTGATCGGCAAGGTGGTGACGGCGCAGCCGGGTCCGAGCGAGGGCATCGGCATCGTGGCCGCCATGATCATCATGCTGATCGCCTTCGGATCGCTCGTCGCCATGGGCCTGCCCATCATGGCGGCCTTGTTCGGCATCGCCGTCGGTTTCGCCCTGGAGGACCTGCTGAGCCATATCCTGAACGTGCCCGTCTTCGCCCCCGAGATGCTGGCCATGATCGGGCTGGGGGTGGGCATCGACTACGCGCTGTTCATCGTGACCCGGTTCCGAGACGGGTTGGACAAGGGCCGCGAGCCACGGGTCGCCATGATGGAGGCCCTGGCGACGTCGGGGCGGGCCGTGCTCTTCGCCGGGTGCACGGTGATCATCTCCCTGCTCGGGCTCTTCATCGTGAACCTGCCCTTCATGCAGGGTCTGGCCGTTGGGGCCATCGCCGCCGTGCTGCTCGTGATGGCGGCGGCGCTGACGCTGTTGCCGGCCATGTTGGGCTTCGCCGGGCGCGCCGTCGACCGGCTGCGGGTGCCGGGCC
>DATNJD010000273.1:0-2085 GCA_035604075.1 Acidimicrobiales bacterium | reverse complement strand
GTCCAACTGCTGCTTCACGTAGGCGGCGTAGACGGGATCGAGGATGTCGGTCCAGCGGCCCTCGTAGGTGCGGTTCGACACCTCCCACCGTCCCACCAGGATCATCACCACGTCGGGATGCCACCGGGCCATCTCCGCCCGCCACACGGCGGGCCACTGGGGGCTCGACCCGCTCCCCGTGCACGGCGCCGCCATGGGGGCGTCCACGCCCTTCAGCTGGTACTCGCCGCCGCTCGTCACGCCGCAGCCCAGGATGCCGCCGTCGTGGGAGCGCACGCCGTAGGCGGCCGCACTGCCGTCGAGACCGATGGCCACCGTGAGCGCCGTCGAGTCCCCCACGATCAGCACCGTCACGGGGGGTCCGCCGCGCCCCGCCGCCAAGGGCGCGGCGGCCGGCGTCGGGGCGCGACCCGGCGGCAGGGCCACGGCGGGGACGACGGTCGAGGTCAGTAAGGCCACCACCGTCCCCACCACGGCCACGGGGGCCACGAGCCACGGCCGCCGGCCCCGCAGGAACCGACCCTGGCGGATGGGCCGCTCGACCACATAGAACGAGGCCGTGGCCACGGCCACGGTGGCGACGGCGCGCACGCCGAACAACGACCAGCCAGTGAGCCCCGTCCGGGCGCCGTCGATGTAGAGGAACAGCGGCCAGTGCCAGAGGTACATCCCGTAGGAGATGCGGCCCACATAGCGCACCGGTGCCACCGACAGGCCGCGGGCGAGTACCGACCCCTGGGCGCAGACGACACTCAGCAGAATGAGCGCGGTGGACAACGCGGCGAGCAGGAACCCGCCGCGGTAGGCAAAGGCGTCGTTCGACGAGACGAGGATCCACAGGGCGACGCTGCCGGCCACGCCGACGGCGCCGAGGCCCACCAGGGCCCGGCATCCCGACGCCGTCGTGGCCGCCCACGCCGGGTCGCCGCCCACCGGCCGGGCCGTGGCACCGGCTGCCGGTGACAAGGTCCCGAGGTGCCGCCGACGCCGCGCCACCAGCGCCAGGGCCACGGCCAGCGCCGCCCCGACGAGGAGGGACTGGGCGCGGGTATCGGTGCCGTAGTAGAGCCGGTTGGCGTCCGACGGGCTGTAGAGAAGCGCCATCTCGAGCGCCGAGGCCAGGGCCCCGACCACGCAGACCACCAGGAGCACCCGCAAGCTCGCCCACTTCTTCAGGATCGCGAGCACGAGCAGCGGCCACAGAAGGTAGAACTGCTCCTCCACCGCCAGCGACCACAGGTGCAGCAGAGGCGAGGCCAGGCCCGTCTGGCCGAAATAGTTGGACCCGGTGGCGATGAAGTGCCAGTTGGCCACGTAGAACAGTGAGGACAGTCCGTCGGCCCGCAGGTCGGGATAGGTCCCGGCCGGCACGAGGAAGGCGGCCGACAGAGAGACGCCGAGCAACATGGCCACGAGGCCGGGCAGCAGTCGGCGCGCCCGCCGGGACCAGAAGAGCCGCAGCCGCACCGACGAGGTCCGCTGCCATTCGGCGACCAGGAGCGACGTGATCAGGAAGCCCGACAGGGCGAAGAAGGTGTCCAGGGAGTAGAAGCCGCCGCGGCCGAAGAAGACGCCGCCGTGGTAGCCCATGATCACCACCATGGCCACCCCCCGGATCCCGTCCAGGGCGGGGATGTAGCTGAGCGTGGGTCCCCCCGGCGGGGAATCGGGGGCGGCCGCCCCGGCGTGGGTCTCGGTCCCCGGCACAGCCGACATCTGACCACCTGGGCGTCGCTGTGTGCGGCCGGGGCGCCTGGTGACCGGCCCCGACGGCCATTTCGTTCAAGCTCCGGCCGTGTTCACACGATGCATTCACCGGCGCAATCTTTTGGAAACGACCTATCCGTAGCGTCGACAGGCGAGGGACAGCGTGTCCGCGCCTGGGGACGGACCTGACCCAGGGAGAGCATGGAACCGAACGACGGCAACCTCCGCACCAGACTGGAGCGACCCGGGGCCACCGCGCCCTATCAGCCGGCCGACAATGGCGGACGGCGGCCGACCGAGAACGGGCCGGCGGCGGGGCGGCCAGGGTCGGCGCCGGCGTCGGTGAGCCACGACCATCCCCCCCTGCCCCCGCACGTG
>DATNJD010000272.1:0-6363 GCA_035604075.1 Acidimicrobiales bacterium | reverse complement strand
CCCGCCTTCGTGGCCGTGCGGACCATGCCCGGATGGCTGCAACCTTTCGCCAACCATCAGCCCATCGGTGTCGTCGTCACCGCCACCCGCGCCCTGATGCACGGAGGGCCGACAGCCAGTCTCGTCCTACAGGCGTTGGCGTGGTGCTTCGGGCTCCTGTTGCTCTTCATCCCGTTCGCCGTCCGCCAGTTCCGCCGCCGGACCTGACCGCACCGACGATCGTCGGTCAGGTGAGGAAGGTCCCGCCCGGAGTGGGGGAGACCGGTCCCGAGCCCGCCCCCACCTGCGCCCAGGCGATGGCGCCCACCGGGGCGGTGATGTGGACGGGCTCGCCCCACTGGCTGAAGGCGACCGTGGCCGAGCTCTGTTGGCGGCTGAGTGTCCCCCGCTCGGTGTAGCGCACCGGGAGGTGCGGGGCCGTCGCTCTCACCGCCAGTGTCGCCGTACCCTTCGGCGTGGGCGTGGACTGCCCGGGGATGGTCACGGGGGCGATGGCGCCGGAGACGGTCTCGACTCGGCGATCCCCCACCGTCGTCGTCGGCAGCACACTCTGGGGGACGACGGTGACGTTGTCGGCGATGGCCGCGGGACCGGTGACGGCGGCGTAGACCGAGGCGTAGGGGGCGTCGGTGCGGGCCAGCGAGATCCATTGTCCGGCATGGGTGGCTGCATCTGCGGCCGAGAAGTCCAGATTGGCGACGAGGGCGGCCGCGTTTCCCTTCAGGTAGCACGCCGAGCCGATCACGAGGACGGTGAACCTCTGGGCCCCACTGGTGATCACCTGCCGACCGCTGTCGGGACCGGCGTCGCCGATCGTCCGGGACGAGCCGCCGTTCGGACCGGACAGCGACGAGGAGGCGACATAGTGGAAGGAGCCCACGGCGTCGGCCGCCCGCAAGGCTGATTGCAAGAGCTGCCGGGCCGCCGGTGACGCCGCCGTGCCCGGCGGGGACGACACCGTGGTGTTCGTTCCCGTGAAGACGGCCACCCCTCCGCCCACCAGGGCCAGCACCACGATGACCACGACGACCACGGTGAGCAGGCGACGTCGTCGTGGGCGGGGGACCGGGTCGTGGAAGACGGCCCCGTTCGAAAGCCCCAAAGCGCCGTCGCCGGGCGGGCCCGGGGGCGGTCCGAAGGGGGACGTCCCCACCGTGGGCGCGAAGGACGTCGGGGCCCAGGGCGCCGGTGCCGGCGGATACCAGGGCGGAACAGGGGGTGGAGGCGACCCCGGCGGCGTCATGGGGGGCACAGAACCGGGAAGCGGCGGTGATGGCGGTGGGACCGGCGGTGGTGCGAAGGGTGAGACAGGTTCGTCGGGTGACCCCGGGTACCCTCCGTCGTGGCCCTGTTGGTCGTCGTCCGGCACCGCTGTCAGCCTAGGCGCCCGACGTCCCCGCCCGAGGGTCGCCTGCCTGTGCCTTTTCGGTGTCCGACGACGGCCGACCAGGGTGTCCGCCTCGGTGTGGAGGTCTTCAGTCGGGGGGTCTTCAGTCGGATGGACGACGGGCGACGAGGAGCCGTGACGACGCCTGCACCCGCAGCACGCCGTCGTGCTCGAAAGGACGCAAGAGCTCGGTCGCTCGCGCCAGGAATTGGATCCGGGTCGGCTGGTCACACCGGGGCCACACGAGGGACAGGGGGGGAAGCGTCGGGTAGACCCGTACCCACTGCGCCACGCGGGGGAGCGCAGCGAGCATCCGGACGGCCTGGCACGAGACGTCGACCAATCCGGCCCGGTGGGCCAACTGCTCGAGATCGTCGGCACGGTGCCAGGCGAAGGAGTCGAGCAGGGCCTCGACCACGCCGCCGTCGTCGAGCCCCGCCTTGACGATGGCGTCGAGCTGGGCGGCGAAAGCGGGGTTCTCCTCGATGGGCCCCCACGTGGTGATCCCGAGCCGGCCCCCGGGGGAGAGCACCCGGCGCATCTCCCTCACGACGGGGTCGGGATCGACGAATCGATGGAGCGCGTGCTGGCTGGCCACCACGTCGAAGCTGCTGTCGGCGAACGGCAGTGGGCCTCCGTCCCACTGCTGCCAGTCGACGGTGCTCGTGAGATCGATGTGCCGGGCGGTGGCGACGGCGACGGCCGAGGGGTCGATGCCCACCACCCGTCCGGCCGGTCCGACGACGTGGGCCGAGAGACGGGCGAAGACCCCGGTGCCGCAGGCGACATCGAGAACGCGCGCCCCTCGCACCACCACCAGCGCGTCGAGAGCACGTTCGGCGAATCGCCGTCCGAAGGCAGGGTCGAAGTGGTGCGCGTGCGAGGCGGCTGACTCTTCGCTGTCGTACGTAGCCCGGCAGGGGGCGTCGATTGCGAGTTCTGCGTCTCCGCTTCGAGCTGTCATCACGCGGGGAACACCTCGTTGGTGCCGCTCATGACCACTCAGAACGAGGGTACTGCACCGGCCGGAGAATGTGGCGGACACTCGGAGTGGCCGAGCCTGTTGCTCACCCGTTCTCGGCGGCGGCCAACGCGTCGCGCATGTGCCTCACCAGCTCAGGTAGCTGCGCGTGCGCATTCAAGCCACTCGTCGAGGGCATCACGTACACGGGCCGGCCTCCGAGTGCTGCAGTTTGGAGACCGGCGCAGGCCCGTTGATCAACAGCGGCGCGCCATCCGGACAGGCCGACCATGCAGACGACGGCGGGCTGGAGCCACTGCGTGAGGCGTTCCAGCCGCCCCATGCCCGACCGGTATTCGGCGGCCGTGAGCTCGCGCGCCGCCACGGTGGCCCGTTTCACCACGTCGGTCATGCCGACGCCGTGTGCCCCGAGCGCGTGATACGGGTCGCGCCGGCGCGTGACCAGTCCGGCGCCGAGCGCGGCGGGCCAGAAGCGGTTGCCGGGTCGGGCATAGCCGACTCTGGCGTCGGCCGAGTACATGCTCGGGTTGAGACCCACCATCAGGAGCCGCATGCCGGGGCCGACGGTGTCGGCCAGGGTACGGGTGCGCACGGCGCGCACCCGTACCACGTCGCCGTCGACGCAGAGATCGGTGACCCCGAAGCCCGCCCCCACGACGACGTCGGCCAACCGGTCCGGCTCCCACGAGGCAAAGAACCGGCCCCCGATGTCGTCATCGGGTAGGTCCCGTCCCTCGTACCCGCCGGTCAATACCTGGATGTCCACGGCGGCGTCGACCACGAGAACCCGGTGCAGTTCGGCCAGGGCCATGGGCAGGCGCACGCTCGGGACGTGCAGGTAGCTCATATTGGCCCAACCGCCGTGGAGGCACTGCCGACGGAAGGGGAGCGCTTCGAGATCTCCCTGGACGAGCGGAACCGTCACCTCGTGTCGGCACAACTCCAGCATGGCCCTCGACGCGTCGAGCCCGACGACAGGTCCACCGAGATCGCCCGTGTACCGTCCGGCACCGCAACCGAGGTCGACCCGCACCATCCCCGGGGCCACCCTCCGGCCGAAGGCCTCGGCGTCGGCGCGCCGCACCGGTCGCCGACGCTCGGCCCACAACGCGCCACGTTGGTCGTAGACGTCGATGGTGGGCTGGTCCACGTCCGATCGGTCCCCGTATGCCTACTCGGCGACCCCCACGGGTTGGCCGTCGACGATCTGGTCCAGGTACTCGGACAACCCGTACCCGACACGACCGTCGTCGAGCGTCCATTCGGTGAGACCCTCGGAGATACGCGTCACCATGGACTGACCGTCGGGCGTCTGCCGTCGGTTGCGCAGAGGGATAAGCCGGAGCACCCGACCCTTAACCGTCCAGGTCCGTTCGTCAGTGACGAGTTGGGCCTCGAGGGTCTTGTGATACCGGTCGTCCCCCTCCCAGGTGGTGCTGATACGGAAGTCGGTGCACAACCGCAGCTTCTCCCCGTCCCAGACGAAGCCACCGCGGATCCCCTCGTTGTCGCGCCGGGCGATCCGCGATCCCATGAACCCGAACCCAGAGCCGAAGTTCGCCGTCAGCCACCGGTAGTACCACGGGGCCTGCCAGTAGCGCGGACCCCAACTGTGGTCGCGCAGCCCGAAGCCGTGGATGTCCCAGGTGTCCTCACCCACATGGACGGTCCCCGTCGCCTCCACCAGCTGCTCGTAGTGGCCCCGGGCGAACTCCTCTCCGGGACGTTCGGCCGGCTGGTCGGGCTCGCCGCCGAACATGGCGGAGCCACCCGTGTAGGTCAACTGCACGGCACACTCGACGTGGGGGTTCTCGGTGAAGGCGGTCCGGGGGTCGGCCATCTCGAGGGGATCGTCGAGCAGCACGACGCGACCTTCGTAGCTCACGTGCAACTCCGTGAACGGCTCGACGACGGCGAATCGCATGCCAGCGGCATCGAAGGCCGAATTGTCGGTCACCTTGGGGCGGCGGAACATGAAGGCCACGCGCCCGTCGGGGAGATAGAGACACGCCGTCATCTCGCCCGTGCCCTCATTGGCCCGGTTGCCGAGCCGGAAGAAGCCGCCGAGGCGGCTGTCGGGATCGTAGGCGTTGAAATACATGGACTCGTTGAAGTTGGGTTCGGGACCCAACTCGTGCATGTACTCGTCGGCGGGTTCGAGGCGGAGAGCCATGCCCCACCTTATCGAGGCGCCTCTCGGTCCACCGCCCCCGACGTAGCCTCTGCGTCATGGCCCAGGGGGATCTTTCCGAGCAGCTCGGTGCCGCCTTGGCGCCCGTCTTCGGCGCCGGTGTCGTGGTGGGCGAACTGGCCCGGGCACCCGGTGGCGCGTCCCGAGAGACGTGGACCTTCACGGCGCAGGCCTCCGATGGTACCCGTCACCCCCTCGTCCTGCGGCGCGACCCGGCCGGGAGTCCCCCGTCGGGTCTCCGACTAGAGGGAGCTCTCCTCCTCGCCGCCCACCGGGCGGGCGTTCCCGTCCCCGAGATCGTCGTCGTGGGCGACGACGATGCGGTGCTCGGGGCCGGGTCGCTCATCATGCAGTTCATCGAGGGGGAGACCATTCCACGGCGGATCCTGCGCGACGAGGCGCTGGCGCCGGCGCGCGCCGAACTGGCGGCCCAGTGCGGCCGGGTGCTCGCCGCTATCCACCGGATCGCTCCGGTCGAGGTGCCGGGTCTTCCCGGCGGAGATCCCGTCGAGCAGCTGCGCGCCGTCGTCGACCGGCTGGGCCACCCTCATCCCGCCTTCGAGCTGGCGTTCCGCTGGCTCGGGGACAACCGGCCGCCGCGCTCGGCGCAAGGCGTCGTGCACGGCGACTTCCGCAACGGCAACCTCATCGTGGGCCCCGACGGGATACGGGCCGTCCTCGACTGGGAGCTCGCCCATCTCGGTGACCCCCTGGAGGACCTGGGCTGGTTGTGCGTGAAAGCCTGGCGCTTCGGGTCGGATCTCCCGGTCGGCGGATTCGGCCCCGTCGACCAGCTGGTGGACGCGTACGAAGACGCCGCCGGTACCACCGTCGATCGCGCCGCCTTGCGGTGGTGGGTGGTTCTGGGCACCCTGCGGTGGGGCGTGATCTGCATGGTGCAGACGGCGACGCATCTGACGGGGATGCTCCGGTCGGTCGAACTGGCCGCCATCGGACGTCGGGTCTGCGAGGTGGAGTGGGACCTGTTGGAGCTCCTCGAAGGTGTGTTCCCCGCGGCCGGCGACGGCGCCGAGACCGGTGCGCCGGGCGATGACCCCCGCCCGACGTCGTTCCACGACGCGCCGTCGGCGATCGAGCTTCTCGACGCCGTCGGCGAGTTCCTGACCGGTGACGTCATGGCCGGGACCGAAGGACGGCTGCGGTTCCACGCTCGGGTGGCGGCCAACGTGGTGGCCATGGTCGGACGTGAGCTCACCCTCGGTCCCCGACAAGTATCGGACCATGCCGAGCGACTGGCGAGACTCGGTGTGGCGGACGAGGCCGAGCTGGCCGCCGCCATCCGGACCGGACGCCTCGACGCGCGCGCCACCGAGGTCTTCGGCGTCGTCGGCGCCACGGTGGCGGACAAGCTGGCTGTGGCCCATCCGGGGTATCACCGGTAGGGTCGCCGCGATGCGATTCGGTATCGACATTGCGCAGCAACGTCTGGACTTCGACGAGATCGTGGCCCGGGCCCGTTTCGCCGAGGACCTCGGTTTCGACGGGGCCTGGGGGTTCGACCACTTCGTCCCCATGTACGGCGACGGGCCCGGCAATTGCTTCGAGGGCATGACGACCCTGGCCGCCCTGGCCATCGCCACCACCCGCATCCGGCTGGGCCTGCTCGTCACGGGCATGACTTACCGGCACCCCTCGGTGCTGGCCGCCGAGGCGGTCACGGTCGACCACGCCAGCCACGGTCGGCTCGAGCTGGCCATCGGCTCCGCCTGGTTCGAGGCCGAACATCGTCAACTCGGTATCGATTTCCCCGCGACCGGGCGCCGCTTCGACCGGCTCGAGGAC
>DATNJD010000271.1:0-2996 GCA_035604075.1 Acidimicrobiales bacterium | reverse complement strand
AGGCCACGCGCTGGAGGATCTCAGGCGCCAGATGTCGAATCTGCGTCGCCCAGGCAGGATGGTCCGCACTCACGACGAGGGTGCCCGCCACTAGCCGGACCGGGCGGACGTGCGCCGCCACCGACGGCCCCACGAGTTCTTCCCAGCGCCCGAAGACGACGGCGATCAGGTCGGTTGCGCCGAGGCCGAGCCGGCCGGCGACGGCGCCCAGGGCCTCCGACATGGGGAGGGGCCCACCGGTGGACCGTCCCCGGCCGTCCTGGCGTGGGATCGGTGGCGTCACGGTCGGCCCGCCACGCTCGACAGGCGGCCGTCGGTGACGTCCACGACACGATCCGGTGTCACGGCCGAGGGGGGATCCACCGCCGTCGTGAGCAGGACCTGGCCGGCGGGCAGCTGCGCCACCAGGGATGCCGAGCGGCGGGCGTCGAGCTCCGAGAAGACGTCGTCGAGCAGGAGGACCGGTGGTTCGTCGGCGCTCCGGCGGCGCAACTCGTGCGTGGCCAGGCGCAACGCCAGAGCCACGCACCGTTGCTCGCCCTGGGACGCGTGGGTGCGGGCCGGTCCCGGACCGACGGCGATGTCGAGCTCGTCGCGATGGGGGCCGACGGAAGTCAGCTGCCGTCGGAGATCCTCGGACCGCCGGGCCGACAGTGCCGCCGACAGGTCCCCTTCCCAGGACCTTCGGTATTTGAGCGTCACCGGTTCGGGTGAACCGGCCAGCCGTGCGTAGGCCTCGGACACCAGGGGGGCGAGGTCCTCGACGAGCGTATGGCGCGCGTCGGCCAGCTCCGATCCCGCCTTGGCCAGCCGGTCGTCCCAGACGTCCAAAGTGGCGACGATGTCGGCGTCGAGCCGGTTCCCGGCTTGGCGAAGCACCGACGCACGTTGGCGCAGGACGCGGTCGACCTCCGCCGTGAGGAGCTCGAAACGGGGATGCTGATCGACCAGCACCTCGTCGAGATACCCCCGCCGGCCGGCCGGACCCTCTTGGACGAGGTGGAGATCATCAGGCGAGAAGACGGTGACGCGTACCGCTTCGGCCAGGTCGGCCCGGCGGCGGACGGGCTGGCGATTGACCTGGGAACGGGCGGTGCCGGTCACGGGCAGCTCGGCTTCGACGAGCACGCGACGCGTCCCCGTCACGGTTTCGGCCCTCAGGATGGCACGTGCCGCTCCCGACCGTACGAGGACATCGCGGGGGGCTCCACGCAACGATCGCTGCGTGGCCAGCCAACCCACCGCTTCCAGGACCGACGTCTTTCCCGACCCGTTTGGCCCCCGCAACACCGTCAGGCCCTGGGGGTCGGGTTCGACGAAGGCCTCAGCAAAACAACGGAAATCGGTCAGCCACAGGCTGGTGATGGCCATGCGGTGCGGTCGGTGCCGACATCTAGGAGACGCGCACGGGCATGAGCAGGTAGCGGTAGTCGTCGTGCTCCGGGGCACGGACCGTGGCCGGCTTGGTCGCGTCCAGTGTCTCGAGGACAACCTCGTCTCCGAGAACGGCCTCGACTCCGTCGATGAGGTAGCTGGGGTTGAAGGCGACGGTCAGTTCTTCGCCGTCGTAGTCGGCGTCGACATCTTCGCTGGCGTGACCCACCTCCTGTGAGACCACGGTCAGCTCCACTCCTCCCGACCGCATCGACAGCCTGACCGGTGTGGTGTTGTCTCGGACGAGCAGCCGGACGCGGCGCAGGGCGTCGAGGAGTGCTTCTTTGCCCACGCGGAGCTGATTCGGGTAGCCCGGGGGGATCAGCTGCCGGTAGTCGGGGAATTTCCCGTCCAGGAGCCGGGTCATGAGACGGACCCCGGACGCGGTGAACGTCGCATCGAGATCACTCACCGAGAAACCCACGTCCGTGGTGCCCTCACTCTTCTCCTTGCCGCCGGGTTCTTTCCCGCCCGCCGCCGGAAGCAGTCGCTGCAACTCCGTGAGAGCACGGGCCGGGATGAGGATCTGATCGGTCCCCTCCGGGAGCGGTCCGGTCCCGGTGAGATCCCGCAGAGCCAGCCGGTACGAATCGGTGGCCACCAGCCGGGTGCCTGATCCTTCCGCCGCCACCAGGACACCGGTCAGAAGCGGTCGGGCGTCGTCGTTCGAGGCCGCCCGCACCACTTGGCGCAACGCCTCGGCCAGTCCGGCGGCTGGCAACTTCACCTGATCGGGTCGGGGGTCGGGGAGCACGGGGAAGTCTTCGACCGAGAACGTCCGCACCACGAAACGCGAGCGTGCCGCGGAGATCTCGACTTCGTCCTCGCCACCCTCGAACGTCACCGCCCCGGGCTCGAGCGACCGCACGATGTCGGCGGCCAGGCGGGCGGGTGTGATCACCGTGCCGTCGTCGAGGCCGATGGCCTCGCTTTCGACCCGGACCGTCAGATCGAGATCCGTCCCGACGATGGTGAGCCGGTTCCCGGCCACGTCGATCCGGATCCCCGAGAGTGCCGCGGCGGTCGAGCCGCGGGTGGTGACGGCTCGGCCGGCAGTCGTCAACGCCTCGACCAACGTGTCGCGCTCACAGCGGAACTTCACACAGGGCCCCTTGCTCTTTAAAGAATTGAATTCTGACAGTGACAGTAATAGGGGTTGTGGATTGTGGACGAGGGGGAGTCGGCCGAGGCCGGAGCCCCTTTGGTCATCCACCGCCCGTCCACCGACATCCACCGGTGCCCGGGGGAAGTGGTCAGAGGTCCCCCGTCATCCCCGGCCCGGGTACCCGTATCCACAGCTCTGGCGATCTTCCCCACAGGGTCATACACCGCTCTTGATGTGCAGGATCAATTCGGTGACCTGGTCGTAGATCTGGCGCCGTTCCTTCATGAGGGAGGAGATCTTGTCGACAGCGTGCATGACGGTGGTGTGGTCACGGCCGCCGAACTCACGGGCGATGGCCGGGTAGGAGAAATCGGTCATCTCCCGGAAGACGTACATACCGATCTGCCGGGCGATGACGAGTGGGCGTCGGCGGCTCGGACCACAGAGGTCGTCGACG
>DATNJD010000270.1:0-11465 GCA_035604075.1 Acidimicrobiales bacterium | reverse complement strand
GGTGTCGGGGCCGGGACAGTGGCGGTGGAAGCCCGCCATCTGACCGGCGCCGCCATCGCGTCGACCCGCTCGCCGTCGCGCACGCCGGGTCAACGTCACGGGCGCGACCCGGTCGGCTCCTCGGTCGTCGCCGTGACCCATGTCCCCGACCCGCACGAGCTCTTGAGCGTGTCGGAGCCCGGTCACCATGCCGCTGTCCTCCGGGCGTCGGCCACGAGGGCGACCGGAAAGACGCCGGCGGCCACGACCCACCGGCTGCTGCGCCGGACCTTCTTCCCTCCCCCGGCGGCACTCGATCACCCCGGCGGCCAGACGAGAGCGACGCGGACGGCGGGCGCCGAGACCTACCGGCCCATGACCTATTCGCGCATCGCCGGTCTCACCATCTTGGTGGTCGACCCCGCCGTGTCCACCTCGGACATGCCCCGGTCGGCTGTCCAGGGAGTGGCCGCCGTGGCCCGGCGCCTCGGGGTCTGCCCGATCCTGTCGCAGTCCGACCGGCCCGACACGGTGGTGGACGATTTTTCGGTCAGCGAAGCCGACGCCGTGGTGCTGATCCTGCACCCCGACACGGCCAGTCCGTCCATCGACGCCGGCACGCCGTGGGAACACCCGGCGCGTCTGGCGCGCGCTCTCGTCGACGCCGGCGCCTCCGTCATCGCCCTGAGCGTCGGGGCCAGTGCCGCGGCCGTGGCCGCCTGCGTGGAGCAGGGCGCCACCGGCGTCCTGCAGATCGACGCCCTGTCCGACGAGCTCGTCACCGTGGCCAAGGCCACCGGGCCCCGGTCCAACGGCGCCCCCCGCGCCAACGGCAACGGAACCAACGGGAACCAGCGCGGACGACGCCAGCTGCCGCCTCCCTTCGACGCCCTGATCCACCTGACCTCCACCGAGCGCAAGGTCCTGTTCCACATGATGGAGGGACGGGCGGCCGGAGACATCGCGGCGGTCCTCGTGGTGTCGCTCACCACCGTGCGCTCGCACATCCGGTCGATCCTGCGCAAGCTGAACGTCAACTCACAGCTGGCGGCCGTGGCCATCGCCAATGGCGCCGACCCGAGGTCGGATCCCCGGGCCGACTCCCGCGCCGCCGCCGGCTGACCCCGCCCGACCGCGAAGCCTCAGAGAAGAAGCGGGAGGACCCGGACGGTGGCGCCGACGGTGGCGCCCCCCGCACCGGCCCCGTCCTGCGCATCCGCCGTCGCCACCTCGACGGGACTCGGGGGCTCGACGTCGCGGTGGATATAGGCGAGCGCCACCGTGGTGCCGAGCGACGGTGACCACGCCACCGAGGTGAGACGGCCCACCGACTTGGCGCCCGAAGTCACCTCGGCTCCCGGTCCGGGATGCGGCGCCCCGTCGGGCAAGGCGTCCATCACCACGCCCCGCAAACGGCGCGCCACCTTGTTCCCCCGGGCATCGAGCCGGGCCACCAATTCCTGGCCGGTGTAACAACCTTTGGTGAAGCTGACGCAGCGTTCGAGAAGATCCGCCTCGGCGGCGATGGTCCGCTCGTCGAGCTCGGCTCCCATGACGGGGATGCCGGCTTCCACCCGGACCGATTGCCAGGCTTCGGCGCCGCAGCGCCGGACGCCGGCGGGGACGGCGACGCCGGGGCCGAGCAGATCGACGCCGACCACGCCGTTCCATTCGAAAGCGATAGGCGGCGGGGCACCGTCGGCCACCCCGGTACTCCCTTGCGCATCTGCCCCGGCATCGACGACGGACCTGGCCTCGGGTCCCCGCAGGGCGACGGCCGTCCAATCGAGCGGGGTGATGTCCACCTTCACCCGCAGCTTGAACCGGGTCAGCCGGGTGACGACGGCGGGGCCGTAGCCGTCATCGACGTCGACGAGAAACCGGTCGTCACGGGTACGGGTCACCCTGATCAGAGCGTCGAGCTTGCCCTGGGGCGTGAGGACGAGGGCGTCGGCCGATGATCCGACGGCCAGCGCCGCCAGGTCCTGGCTGCACTGACCCTGGAGGTACTCGAGGGCGTCGGGGCCCTCCACCGAGATCACGTCGCGGCCGAGGACAACGGCCCCCACCCCGTGGCGCAGCGCCTCGTAGTCGAGGGTGACCTCGGCGCTCATCTGACCCCGGCGCTCATCTGTCACCGGCCCCGGCGCGCGCCACCCAGCGCGCCGCGCTCGCCCGTCGCGCCGCGGGGACGGCGGCCAAGAGGGCGGCCGCCTTGTCGACACACTCCCTCTCTTCGGCCGCCGGGTCGCTGTCGGCCACGATGCCGGCGCCGGCCTGCACCGAGGCCCGGCCGTGGGGCGAGACCACCATGGTCCGGATGGCGATGGCGGTGTCGAGGTTGCCGGAGAAGTCGATGTACCCGACCACCCCCCCGTAGACACCGCGTTTGGTGGGCTCGAGGTCGTCGATGATCTGCATGGCCCGGACCTTGGGGGCGCCCGACAAGGTGCCCGCCGGGAGCGTGGCCCGCAGGACGTCGATGGGGCCCTTGCCCGGCGCCAGGCTGCCCGACACCTGCGAGGTGAGGTGCATGACGTGGCTGTACTTCTCGACCGTCTTGAACTCGTCGATGTGCTCGGTGCCGAAGCGGACGACGCGACCCACGTCGTTGCGGGCGAGGTCCACCAGCATGACGTGTTCGGCCAGCTCCTTCGGATGCTCGGACAGTTCGGCCGCCAGGTGGTCGTCCTCGGCCACGGTGGCACCCCGCCGGCGGGTACCGGCGATCGGGCGCGAGGTGACGATGCCGTCGCGCAGTCGGACCATCGGCTCGGGCGACGACCCCACCACGGTGCCCTGTTCGGCGCGCAGGAAGTAGAGGTACGGGCTCGGGTTCACGAGCCGCAGAACCCGGTAGAGGTCGAAGGGATCAGCGTCGAGGTCGAGGTCGAAACGTTGGGAGAGGACGACCTGGAAGATGTCCCCCGCCGTGATGTGCTCCTTGGCCACGGCCACGGCGTCCATGTACATCGACGGGGCCATGGTCCGGGCCACGGTCGGGGTGCCCTCGCCCGCCTCGGGCGGCGCCAGGGGCGGCACATGGAGGGGCCCGTACAGGTCGGCCGCCAATTCGTCGAGGCGGTCGACGGCGAGGTCGTAGGCGCGGTCGATCTCGGCGTCCGACTGCAGCCCGTCGGTGACGACGTTGTCGACGAGGACGACGCGCTGGCGCCAATGGTCGAAGGCGCAGAGCTGGCCGATGACGACGAGGAAGGCGTCGGGGAAGCCGAGATCGTCGGGAGGGACGTCGGGGAGGTGCTCGACCTCGCGCACGACGTCGTATCCGAGGTAGCCGACGAGCCCGCCGTGCAGCGGCGGCAGCTCGGCCAGCTCCGGTGACCGGTAGGCGTCGAGGAGCGCCTCCAGGGTGGCGAGGACCCCGTCCCGGGTGCGGGCCTGCACCTCGGGGGTGAGGACGAGCGGGCCTGTACTCGACACCGTCAGGCCGTGGGCCACCAACGTGGCCAGGGGCCGGCGGCCTACGAAGGAGTAACGGCCCCAGCGTTCCCCGCCCTCCACGGACTCGAGGAGAAAGCCCGGGTCCTCCCCCACCACTTGGAGAAAGGCGCCGACGGGGGTGACGGTGTCGGCCACCAGGTCGCGCCAGACGGGCACGATCCGGTGACGCCGAGCCAGGGTGCGAAAGAGGTCGCGACCGGGCCGGCACCCATCGGCCGTCGTCGACGTCGTCACCCGGGTGCAGCTGTTTGGCCGAAGGCGCGGTAGAAACAGGAGCGGGCACCGGTGTGGCAGGCGCCGGCGCCGTCCTGGTCCACGGTCACGAGGAGGGTGTCGCCGTCGCAGTCGTAGTGGACGGCACGGACCCACTGGCGGTCGCCCGACGTCTCACCCTTGCACCAGTACTCGCCGCGGCTGCGGCTCCAGAACCAGGTGCGGCCGCTCGACAGCGTGCGGCGGAGCGCCGTGGCGTCCATATAACCGAGCATGAGTACGGTGCCGTCGGCCGCGTCCTGGACGATGGCGGGGACGAGGCCGTCGGCGTTGAAGGAGACGACATCGAGCTCGGCCTCGGTGAAGTCGATGGGTGTGGCCGTGCGGCTCGAGGGAAGGGGCGGCGAGGTCACAGGTAGAGCCCCGTTCCGCTGTCGATGCGCTCGGACGCCACGGCATGGATGTCGCGCTCGCGCAGGATGACGTACTCCTCGCCCCGGACCTCGACCTCGAAGTGGTCTTCGGGATTGAACAGGACCTTGTCCCCCGGCTTGATGGTGCGGACGTGGGGTCCCACGGCCGAGACCTCGGCCCAGGCCAACCGGCGTGAGACCTGGGCGGTGGCAGGGATCAGGATGCCGGCGCGCGAGCGGCGTTCCCCTTCGGCCACCGGCTGATGGGCGAGCACCCGGTCGGCCAGCATGGTGATGGGCTGCTTGGAAGGCGCCGTCGAGTCGGAGTCCACCCCGAACAAAGTACCCCATGGCCTGCGTCCGCCGGTTCAACGGCGCGCACCTGCCGGAGGCGCGGTGACGCCGAGTCAGGCGGCAGTAGGCGGCCGGACACAGACGCCGTGGGACGCCATGAAGGCCTTCGCCTCGGCGATGGTGTGCTCGCGGCGATGGAAGATAGACGCCGCCAACACGGCGTCGGCGCCCCCGACCAGCGCGCCGTCGACCAGATGGTCCAAAGTGCCGACACCCCCCGACGCCACCACGGGGACGCCGACGGCTTCGACGACGGCCCGGGTGAGATCCAGGTCGAAACCGAGGCGGGTGCCGTCGCGGTCCATCGAGGTGAGGAGGATCTCCCCGGCACCGAGCGCCGCGCAGTGCTCGGCCCAGGCCAGCGCGTCCTGACCGGTGTTCTCGCGGCCCCCGTGGGTGTAGACCTCCCACCCGTCGCCGCCGTGACGGTGCCGGGCGTCGATGGCCACCACCACGCACTGGCGTCCGAACTCACCGGCCAGGACGCGGATCAGCTCGGGCTCGAGGAGCGCGGCGGTGTTGAGGGCGACCTTGTCGGCCCCGGCCCGCAGGAGGCGACGGGCGTCCTCGGCGCGCCGGACGCCGCCGCCCACGGTGAAGGGGATGAAGACGCGTTCGGCCGTGCGGGCGACGACCTCGGTCATGGTGTCGCGTCCGTGGGCCGAGGCGGTGATGTCCAAGAAGACGAGCTCGTCGGCGCCCTCGGCGTCGTAGCGACCGGCCAGCTCGACCGGATCGCCGGCATCGACGAGATCGACGAAGCGGACACCCTTCACCACCCGGCCCGCGTCGACGTCGAGGCAGGGAACTACACGGACGCTGCGCACGCCGCGATCGCCTCCTCGACGCTGACGTTCCCCTCGACGAGGGCGGTGCCGACGATGGCACCGGCCAGGCGCCGGCCGGCCGACTCCAACCGGGCCAGGACGGCCAGATCATCCACCCCCCGGACACCGGCCGAGGCGATGACGTCGTGGGTGCTCCAGGCGAGGGCCTGGCGGAGCCCGTCGACGTCGGGTCCGGTCATGGTGCCGTCACGTTCGATGGCCGTGATGATGATCGCCGCCAGCGGGACCGACGAGACGCGGGCGAGGGCATCGGCCAGAGAGATGTCGGTGCCGGCGTCCCAGCCGGCCACGGACAGCTCGGCCCCCGCCCCGCGGTGGTCGAAACCGACGGCGACCCGGCCCGGATAGCGCGCGGCCAGGGTGTCGACGAGACCGGGGTCGCGGACGGCCGCCGTGCCGAGGATGACCCGGGTGACGCCCCCGTCCAGGAGCGCAGCGGCGGCGTCGGCGCTGCGGATGCCGCCACCGGCCTGGACAGAGACGTCGACGGCGGCGGCGATGGCCAGGACCGAGGCGCGGTTGACGGGCTCGCCCGTGCGGGCCGCGTCGAGGTCGACGACGTGGATGAAGCGTGCCCCTCCCGCCGCGTAGCGCCGGGCCAGGTCGACCGGATCGCCGTAGGCGCGCTGGCGGGCGAAGTCGCCCTGGACGAGGCGGACGGCGGCGCCGTCACGCAGATCGATGGCGGGGAAGAGGTCCACGGTCAGGCCGCCGGACGGCGAGCCGCGCAGGCGTCGATGAAATTGGCCAGGATGGCCAAGCCCACGGTGCCCGACTTCTCGGGGTGGAACTGGGTGCCCCAGACGGGGCCGCGCTCGATGGCGGCGGTGACCTCGCCCCCGTAGTCGCAGGTGGCGACCACGTCGTCACCGCCGGGCGGGGCGTAGGAGTGGACGAAATAGACCCAGGGCTCGGCGTCGAGTCCCGCCAGCAGTCGCGCGTCGGGGCGGTGGCGGCGCAGGATGTTCCACTGGATCTGGGGGTGCTTCACGCCGGCGGGGAGCTCTTGCACGAGGCCGGGCAGGAAGCCGAGGCCGGGGGTGCCCCGATCCTCGACCGATCCCTCGTAGAGAAGTTGGAAGCCGACGCAGATGCCGAGGAAGGGGGTGCCGCGCTCGAGGGCACGGCGGGCCACGTCCTCGAGGCCGCTCCGCTTCAAGGCGGTGGCACAGGCACCGAAGGCGCCGACCCCGGGCAGGACCACCCCGTCGGCGTCGACGGCCTCGTCGGGATCGGTGACGAGGCGCGCCTCGGCGCCCAGGTGCACAAGCGCCTTCTCGGCCGATCGGAGGTTGCCGATGCCGTAGTCGAGGACGGCGATCATCGGGTTCTTCTCACCGGGACGACGCGCTCAGAGCGTTCCCTTGGTGGAGGGGACACCGCCGCCCTCCACCCGGACGGCGTCGCGCAGACAGCGGGCCACCGCCTTGAACGACGCTTCCAGGATGTGGTGGGTGTTCTTGCCGGTGACGGTGCGCACGTGCAGGGTGATGCCGGCGGCGGTGACGAAGGCGCGCCAGAACTCCTCGGCCAACTGGGGGTCGAAGGGCGGTGAGCCGAGAGGCGGTGTCTCGGCCGCCAAAGAGACGTCGTAGGCCAGATAGGGGCGACCGGAGAGGTCGAGGGCCACCTCGACCAACGCCTCGTCCAGGGGCAGGGCGATGGAGGCGAAACGACGGACACCGCCTTTGTTACCGAGGGCCAGGGCGATGGCCTCGCCCAGGACGATGCCCACGTCCTCCACCGTGTGATGGGCGTCGACGTCGAGGTCGCCCCGGGCGGCGACGGTGAGGTCGAAGCCGCCGTGGCGGCCGAGCTGCGAGAGCATGTGGTCGAAGAACGGCAGACCCGTCTCCACCGTGGAGACACCGGCCCCGTCGAGAAGGAGGTCGATGGTGATAGAGGTCTCCTTGGTGCCGCGTTGGCGCTGCGCGTGGCGGATGGCACGTCCGTCGGTGGTGGGTGTCATGTCGCCTTCTTCTCGAGGGCCGACCGCAGTGACGAGAGAAACCGGTTGTTCTCCGCCGGCGTCCCGACCGTGACGCGCAGGCACTGGTCGAGTCCGGGCCACGTGGAGCAGTCTCGCACGAGCACCGACGACCGCAGCAGATCGTCCCAGACGGCCCGGGCCGGCCGCTCGAGCGGCCGGAAGAGGATGAAGTTGGCGTCCGACGGCCACGTCTCGACGGGCAGGTCGGCCAGGGCGGCGGCCAGGCGACCGCGCTCTTCGTTCAGAAGTGCCACCCGCGCCTGCATGGCCTCGGCGTGGCGCAGGGCCAGACGACCGGCCGCCTGGGTGAGGGCGTCGAGGTGGTAGGGCAGGGCGACGGCCTCGCAGGCCCGGACGACCTCGGCGTTCGCCACGAGATAGCCGAGGCGGCAGGCCGCCATCGACCAGGTCTTGGAAAACGTCCGGACGACCACCAACCGGTCCGAACCCGGCACGCCGCCGCGCAGGAGGTCGAGGGCGCTGGACGGGGCGAACTGACCGTAGGCCTCGTCCACCACAACGAGGCCGGGGGCCCGGGCGAGAACGTGCTCGACGACGTCGGGTGTCTCGGCGCGCCCCGTCGGATTGTTGGGGGAACAGAGGAAGGTGATCGTGGGGCGCGCCGTCTCGAGGACGTGATCGACGACATCGAGGTCGAGGCGGAGGTCGGCGCCGCGCCATCCGGTCGCCACCTCCGTGGCCGTGACCCGGGCGATGTGGCGGTGCAGGGCGTAGGTCGGTTCGAACAACGCGGCGGTCCGACCGGCGCCGCCGTAGGCGAGGAGGAGGCACTGGAGCACTTCGTTCGACCCGTTGGCGCAGAACAGGTTGGCCGCATCGACGTCGTGGAACTCGGCCAGCGCGGCGCGCAGCGCCGTGGCGGCGCGGTCGGGGTACCGATTGAAGGCGATGTGGCCCATCTCCTCGCGCAGCTCGGTCAACCATTCGTCGGGCGGCGGCAACGGCGACTCATTGGTGTTGAGCCGGATCTCCACGTCGACCTGGGGCGAGTGGTAGCCGGTGAGCTCGACCAGATCGGCGCGCATGGGCACGCCGTGGGTCGAGGCCTGTTGCTCCATCACGCACCTCCCTCGGTGTGTTGCCCCACGGGCCGATCGCGCTGCAGGTCGACGGGCGCGCCGTCACCGCGGAGGCGGACCGATTCGGCGTGGGCCGGGAGTCCTTCGGCGTCGGCGATGGCGATCACGTGGGGAGCGAGAGCGGCGAGGGCGGCGCCGTCGAGGGAGACGGCGTGGATGTGGGTGCGGAAGTCGTCCACGCGCAGGGCCGAGGCGAACCGGGCCGTCCGGGCCGTGGGCAGGACGTGGTTGGGGCCGGCCAGGTAGTCGCCCACACTGGCCGGGGCATAGGGGCCGAGGAAGACGGCGCCGGCGCTGCGGACGAGGGGCAGCAGGTCCTCGGCCCCCGTCATCAGCAGCTCGAGGTGTTCGGGTGCGACCGCGTTGGCGACGGCCAGTGCCTCGGTGGGACCGTCCACCAGCACCGCATAGCCTCCCGTGCCCAGGGTGGCCTCGAGGTCGGACCGCCGGGGCGAGCGGGCCACCAATTCCTCCACGGCTCTCGTCACCGCATCGGCCAGAGGTGCCGACCAGGTGACCAGCCAGGCCAGACCGTCGGGGCCGTGTTCGGCCTGGACGACGATGTCGATGGCGGCCCAGTCGGCCGGGGTGGTCTCGTCCGCCACGACGACGACCTCCGACGGGCCGGCGAAGGCCGAGGGGACTCCGACGATGCCGGCCACCTGCCGCTTGGCCTCGGCCACGTAACGGTTGCCCGGGCCCACGATCAGGTCGACGGGTCGGATGCTCTCGGTGCCGAAGGCCATCGCCGCCACCGCCTGGGCGCCGCCGATCCGGTAGACCTCGTCGATGCCGGCGATGGCCGCCGCCGCCAGGGTCTCGGGGGCGATGTGGCCGTCACGGCCCGGGGGGACGCACAGGACGAGCTCGTCCACCCCGGCCACCTGGGCCGGGGCGGCGCACATGAGGACGGTCGAGGGATAGCGGGCCCGGCCTCCGGGAGCGTAGAGACCGGCGCGGCGGACGGCCCGGACGAGGTGCCGGACCGTGACACCGTCGAGCAGGAAATCGGACGGCGGCGCCGGCTCGTGGCGGTGGTAGGCCACGATGCGGTGGTAGGCCAGCTCCAGGGCCTGGCGCAGCTCACCGGAGATCATGTCCGGAGCGGAGGCGATCTCCTTCTCCCCCACCCGGAGGGTGTCGAGCTCGACGTCGTCGAAGCGTTGCGTGAGCTCTCGGACGGCCCGGTCGCCCCCGGCGCGCACGAGGTCGAGGATGGCACCGACCTCGTCCGACGGAAAGCTCTCCTCGGCCGGCGGACGCGGGATCGCCGCGGCCAGATCGTCGGCCGGGACGCCTCGCAGGTCGAGTGGGGTGAGGAGCACGGGGACGCCATCGTACAGCGGTGTTAGGGCGTCCCGGCCCGGGACCAGGGCCGACGTCGGCGCCCGAAGGCCGGTGTCGCTAGCGGGGACCGCGATAGGTCATCATCGTGCCATGTCCGCCCCGCTCGCCGAGTTGTCGTCCGTCGCCACCGCGCTCGACGAGCTGAACCGTCGGCTCGTCGCCATCGCCGATCAGGCGGCCTCGAACCATGACGACGAGATGGCGTCGGAGCTCTTCGCCGTGGAGCGGGCCCTGCGGGGCGCGTTGCGGCGGCTTCACCGGCTGACCACTCCCCGGGGACGTCGACGCTGACGTCGCCTCCGACCTACCGCCCTGGCCACGAGGGCGCGGGGCGGGATCCGACTACGGGGAGCGGGGCTCCGACCGGCCCACCCGTCTGATCACCAGGCGGACGAGCCGGCGGGGTTGGTCGACGACGGCCAGGGCGAACAGACCGAGGGCCATGAGGACCATACCGACGAGGGCCAGCCACCACAGACCGGGACCGGTCCCGGTGAAGGCCAGGGCTCCGGGCGAGGTCTTGGTGCTGCTGGCCGCTGCCGTCTTCGCCGCGGATGCGGCCGCCGTGGTGGCCGTGGTCGGTCCCGCCGTTCCGACCGTGGCCGGCGGGGGGGCGACGGCGGTGTTGAACGACAGGGGCACGGTGACGGCATCACCGGCAGCGGTGCCGAAGAGGATGCCGCAGGTATCGCCGATGGCTTGCTGGGCCTGCGTCGGCGGGCAGGGGTACTTGGCGGCGTCGACGAAGGGACTGCCCCCCGTACTGTCGGTCGTCCCGCCCGTGGGGTAATTGCCACCGTTGCACGAGCTGGGAGCACACGGCGGGCCGACGGTGCCTTCTATCACCTTGAATGTGCAGGGCCCCGAAACATTGTTCACCACGCAGGGGCCGAGGATCCCGGTGGAGCCCACCTTCTGGATCCCCGGGCCTTCCGGCGCTGAGATGTTGGTGCAGCTGACGGGAATCATGTTGGACGTGACGACGGGCTGATTGGCGTCGCTGTTGCACTCGAGGAACGTGCCGAGGCTGGCCTGGAACCCTGAACCGGTGAGGGTGACGACCGTGCCGTCGACGATGCACGTGCCCGGCGTGCCCGTCATGGTCGCCGTTGTATTGGGGTGAACCGTGGTGTTGACCCCCGTCGCCGTGACCGGTGCGGCCGAACAGGGCTGCGTGGTGGTGCTCGGCGGCGGGGTCGTGGTGGTTGTCGTCGTCGATGTCGACGTCGTCGTCGTGGTCTTCTTGCTCGGTACGAGCGACGCCGCCTGGGGCGTCGTCCGGGCCGACACGGCGACACCCGTGCCCACCAGGACCGCGCCCACCACCAGAGCGACGGCGCCGAACGTGCCCAGCCTTCGGGCGACGATCCTCGAACGTCTCACAGCATCCCCCCGTTGCATCCTGCGCGAGCGTTCAAATCGTCGGACCAAATGCGAAGCACGTTCGGCGCCTGTCGACCCTGGACGTTACTTCTTGAACTTCACCGTTAATTGCTTCGAGTCGCCACCGGTGGCGTTACCGGCGCTCACCGAGCAGGCGGCGAAGTCCGTCTTCGACGTGCCGCACGTTCCCGGGTCCTTGCCGATCTGGCCCGTCTTCATCGTGAGATTAACGGGGCCGAACGTGCCCTTGGGGCTGACCGTTTCCGGTCCCACGGCGCCGGCGACGTTGCATCCGCCTCCCGTGAGGCTCTGGTCGGCGGTGACGCACTGGACGACGTAGATGTTGTCGCCGGGGGTGAAGCCCTTCCCCGACACT